>NZ_CP124037.1 GCF_030436345.1 [Borrelia] tanukii | reverse complement strand
AATTAAGTATTTATTAGTATAATAGCAAATACTCAATTAAAGGTTGTATAGTATCAGTATCTTTTAAAAATCAAGCTTTATCCTAAAAATTAATTTTTGGCCGTAAATTTTACAGTTTAGTTCTAATATTTATTAGATATCAGAACTAAACGCTATAAAAAATCAAAAAATTCCTAGCTTATCTTTTAATAAGTTCAATTTTTTATCATCCATATCAAGCTTATTTAAATCCAAAGCATTAGCAATTGCTATTATCTCTTCATGAGAAAATCTCTTCCCTCTTAAACAATGATTCTCAAAACTGTTAAAAGCGGCGGGGACAATTTCTTTTACTATGCTTACCAATGCTTTAGCATATTCGCGCATTTCTTTTGGCGAATTTTCATTAATTTCTTTTGGACTGTCTAAGGCTAATCTCAATTTAATAAAATTGAAAAGATTATTTAAATCAATTTGCCAATACCATTCAGTATATAAACTTAAGGGCAAAACTGTTCTTGAAAGTTCTTTTGGAATATTAGAATTGATCATATCTTGATAAAGCCCATAAGAATGTTGTTGATGATGCTTTATTTTGTCTGAGAAACTTTTTTCCAAAGACTTAAACTCTCTTTTAGGTTGACTATTGCTAGAAATTTGGCACTCCAAGTCTTCTTCTAAAGGAACATAAAATTCCTCTCTTGCCAAACTGTAGCATCCAGAAACTTCATTAATCCTTGCGGTTCTGTGCCTCATCCATTGCCTTGCAATAAATATTGGAGCTTTAACATGAAATGTGAAAACAACCTGCTCCAATGGACTTGTGTGTCCATTTCTTATTAAATAATCAATAAGTTCCTCATCTTTCCTTTTAACGCTGTCTCCTCGATAAGAAATCCTTGCGGCCTCAACTATTCTCTTATCATCTCCCATAAAATCAATAAGCTTTAAAAACCCATTGTCCAAAACTTTGTATTCTTTATTCAAAAATTGATACTCCTTGCTTAAGGATAAATTTATTAACTTTTTAAGAATGTAAATATTTAGAATGAAAGTATTATATCATAAAACAGCCTTAATGGGGAGCTTAATTTGATCTTAGTAAAATAGAAATAAAAAAGGCAGAAGCTAATATAATTAGCCTCAAACCTTTTCCTTTAACCTTTAATAATTTATAAATCTATATAATCAACTATCTCATATACAAAGAAATGGTCATTACTTTTGTAAGATCTCTTGCACCTTGAGCTACCTTAACAACATTAGAAATAGCCCTTGCAACATCTTTTTTTGCTACTGCTTGATCCTTATTTGATGGATTAAAGCCATTAACGGTGTTGAGAACTTTTTGAGCCTCTTGAACTGTTTCATCTAAAGCCCTTTCAGAAACCATTAAAACATCTTTAACTTGTTCTACTTTAGCAAATTCTTCTTTTGTCAATTCCAATTCCTTATTATTTGGAGATTTATTTGACATTATTTGCTTCTCTATTAAAACCATTGCTTCGCCTGCAACAGAAACAGCTTTTTGGGTTTCTTGAACGGCTCTTTTGGACATTTCAACAACCCTATTTGCATCCTCGGCAACCATTCCTGAAAACTTAGCTACAATTGTTGCCTCTTCTGATGCAACAACAGCGCCCTTAGCAACATCTGACATCAAAGACATTGAACCCACAAACTTTTTAACTACCCCCGCATCATTCGATTCTACCAACTCAAGAGATGACTCTCTAACTTCCTCTAATTTACTAGAAACATCCTCTGTCACCTTATTAATAATATCTAAAGCTTGATTAACTTGATCTTTTTTATCTAATTTTTTGCCATCTTTTTGCTCTGGTTGTTCTAAAACATTGGATTGAGATTGAAGAATATTTACATTGTTAGAATCTGCAAACACATTTAAATTTACAAATCCAAACAATAATCCATTAATTATTAAATTACCAAATATTTTCATTGTTAATTCTCCTTAATTAAAATAATTTATTTTAAATATTTTAAAACATAACTAAATTAGAATCAATACATATTTATACAAAAACATTTAATTAACTTTTTTAATTAAAAATGATTTCTAAAAATAAGGACTTTTAATAAAGATTATTAAACTTAAATTTTGCATTAAATGGGGAGAACGGTGTTATTTTATAATCGTTAAACTTATTATTATAAAATAACACATGAAAAATATACTGCAATTATCAGCAAAAATAAAGCTAATAACAAAAATTTTTAAAATTAACATACTTGCAAATACAACATTAACATCAGTGTTGATTGCATTAAGAACAAGTTAAAACCTGCACGAAAAATTTTAATCTTTTTTTTTAAAAAAATATTTTAAACAATTAATTTATTATCTTTTATTTTAAATAAATAAAACAAACATTGAAAATTAAACAAATTGAAATATATTTATATTAGAAATATTGAGCTTGCCAAATAACACAATGATTAAATTTTTTAAAGGATTACGTCTTGAAAAAAAGAAAAATTTATAAAATATTAAAGCTATTTAAAATAACTTTACTGGCCTCATGTTCTTTTTATTCTAAATCAAACAACACAGAAGCAACAAGTGAATTACAATCAAACCACATTGAAATTAACAAATCTAGCACTGAGAAAGCAGAAAATCTTGAAAAGATTTTAAACTCGGGACAAAAAGAGCTCTCAAAAAATGAAAAGGAAAATGTAATAAAAAAAATTACACAAAGATTTAATGAAAATGAAAAATTGATTAATAAAATTGGACCAAATATTGAAACATTTTCTCAAAAAATAAATACAGATACTCAAAAAATTGAACCTATTGATCAATTTGGAATAAACAAAAACACAATCCCAGAAAAACAAGACATCAATATTGACCTAATATTAACAAACAACCTCTTTAGAAGATTGTTTTATTCATCTCTCAATTATGATGAAAATAAAATCAAAAAATTAATCACAATCCTTGCGCAAACATCAAGTTCAAATGGCGACCATTACAGGGTTATTGGATTAATTTTTTGGACAGGATTCAAAATTCAAGAATCGTTTGAAAAAGCTATTAATCTTTTAACTAAAGACGAGCAAAGACGCTTAATGTTCAATTTTAAAACAAAAACAGTAAAAGATGTTCAAGAAAATTTTGAAAAACTAATACAAGAACGAAATGCTTGGATCTCAACCGTAGAAAACATTATTGGTGACTATGACAAATATGCGGGAATTAGATCTGATGGAATAGTCCTAGCAGAATTCATAAAAAATGGATACGAGCATAAATTTAATCCAAATGAAAGTATGCGAATTTTAAAAGATATTGAAACACCGCTAAAAGCCTGTTGTGACCACATACACTACTAATTATTGTGTATGTGGAATAAAAATCAAAACAAAATAAAAAAAAATTTCTAAAAAAGTTGTTTTTAATATTAAATGGCATTATTATTTAATAATAGTTACAATGTAGTAACTATATTAGTTTGTATTAAAGTTAATAACTATTGATTTTAATTTTATAAGGAGAGTATTTTGAAAACCGCTAAACTAAATATAATTAAGCTTAATATCCTTACAGCGATATTAACTTTAATCTTCATCTCATGTGCACCTGACAATCAAATCAATCCCGACCTAAACAATGACACCAATCTGGAAAAAATTGACCAACGTTTTAAAGACAGATCTAGTGAATCTGAAGACATCGGACATTCATATCAAGCATATGAGGATCTCAAGTTTGAAATTGAAAAATCTAAAGGAAATACAGCCTCACAATTAAGAGCAATTAAAAATCATCTGGAAAAGCAAAAGGGGCGAGAAGATGCAGGAATAGCTAAAGTTGATGCAGAAATAGCTAAACTTGGTATACAATCTGATTTCCCAAAGACTTTTACTACCAATTCCGGTTATGCTACTTCCGAAGAAGACCTGCTAGCAATGAAAAGAATGATTTATTCATCTTTATATTACAACACAACAAGAATAAAAACATTAAACGAAATTCTTGAAAAACTTAATAAAAATTCCCATCACAAAAAAGTGATTACAGAATTACTTTATGGAATAGCACTGGGTATTCAACTCCAACTAGACAAGTATTTATTAGAAAAATTACCTCTTCCAGACCAAAGCGAATCCGAAAAGCTGCTAGAATTTATAAGAAATGAATTAAGGAAAAAAGACAAATTTGGGAGAGTCCTAAACAAGGCTATTAACGATTACAACAGGAATTTTGGCGAAATTAAAAACGATGTCGATAAACTAGCAAACTACATAAGTAAGCAATTTCCTCCAAACCATGATTTTTAAAAAAATCATTAATCTAGAATTAAAAAAAATACGTTGCACTTGATATTTTTTTTAAAAGAGAAGTTAATTCTTCTCTTTTTTTTTATTCACTTAATCTAAATCTAAATTAAAAAACAATGTCTTTTAATTTTATAAAAGTTTAAATTTAAACTTTAAATAATTTGAGATACATTTGTAATATGTACTAAAAATTATTTTGTATTGCATTATTGCGTTTTTATAAAAGGAGAATATTTTGAAAACAAATGGTTTAATATTAACTAATATTGTCATTGCAGCACTTTTTTTGTTGTACTCTTGTAGCTTATTCCAAGGAACAATAACCCAAAGAATATCAGCGGAAATAAAAAATTTTAAAGAAAAAGTAGAACAATATAAAGAAAAAACTGAAGACTCTGACCAGTTTGGAATGAAATATTCAGTCTTTAATACAGATACAACTGCACTTAAGCTTGCAAAACTCAACTCAGACTCAAAAAAAGATGAAAGACGTCTATTCTACTCTTCTCTGGATTACAATACAACAAGAATTGTAAACTTTGGAAAAATACTCACACAACTTTACAAACAACACCAGCAAGAACACCATCAACTAATTGAAGAAATTATTAAAATAGGATATTTTAGCATTCAAAAAGCCCTTGAAGAGACAATTTTAAAAATATCTGATGACAAAGATGAATTAAAAAGGCTAGGCAAAGAAAACCTAAAAACTCTCGAGACTACAATGAAAGAACTTTTTAAAATAAAACAAAATTGGATCAAAAAAGTAGATGAGATTATTCTCAGTTACAACGAAAATTTAGAAAAAATTAAAGAGAATGCTAACAACCTGGCAGACCACATTAGACATGAAATCAGACCGGAAAAATATGACACAGCCGCGGTAATTGCAAAAATTAAAGAAATTATTAAAAACCCACCCATACAGCAGCGAAATGCACAAATAACAATTGCAGAAAACACTATTAGCTAACATAAACGCGGTGCATGCATTATTAAAGGATTAAATATTACAAAATCAAATCAAAAGCCTAAAAACGCACAATAAAAATTTAATCTTTTAATGTCAAATAAAAACTAATATTAGTTGACATTAAAAACAATATAGTTATATTATTGCCCTTGTATTAGAATTAATAGATATTGATTCTAATTAATAAGGAAAGCATTTTGACAAAAACTAAACTAAATCTAATTAAGCTTAATATCATTACGGCGATATTAACTTTAATTTTCATCTCATGTGCATCCGATAATACAGTCATTCCCAAACCAAACAACCACACTAATTCAAAAGAAAATAACCAAAATTTTGAAAATGAATCTAGTAAGTCTGAAGATCTAAAACCTTCAAATCAAAAACCTAAAGGAACTACAGCCTCAAAATTAGAAATAATTGCTAATAGCCTGGAAGCTCAAAAAGAAAAAGAAAATATAGAAATAGCTAAAATTGATACTGCGTATTTTAATTTCCTAGGTGTTTTTAAAGCGGATCACTATGATGAACTTTCCGAATATGAAGAAATAGAAATAAAAAGGATGATTTACTCATCTTTAAATTACGAAAAACAAAAAATAGCGACATTGAAAGAAATTCTTGACAAACTTAACATAATTCCTGAACACAAGCCTGTAGCTAAAAAATTCATTTATCAAATATCACTGAGTATTCAATCCCAACTAAGCTTGGATTTGATATTAATAAAAGAAGCAATACGAAACAACTCACACACTCTACCCCAAAAAGAATCCGAATTGCTAATGCAAGCAGAATCTGACTTAAAGCTTAAACAAAGCTTTGCAAAAGCTTTAAGCGCAACTCTTGAAGCTTACAATAAAAATTCTGGAAACATTAAAAACAACTTAAAAGCATTATCAGACCATATGGATGAAAACTACAAAGACCTTGATTCTTTAAAGCCCATCTATTAATAATCTAACTTCTCTTTTTTTAGTCGCTTAATCTAAAGTTAAGCTGAAAACAACAATGCCTTTTAATATCAAATAAAACTAATATTAGTTGACATATAGACTAATATAGTTATATTATTGCTTTGTATTAGAATTAATAAATATTGATTTTAATTAATAAGGAGAGTATTTTGACAAAAACTAAACTAAATATAATTAAGCTTAATATCATTACGGCGATATTAACTTTAATTTTTATCTCATGTGCACCTGATAATACAGTCATTCCCAAACCAAACAACCACACTAATCCAAAAGAAAACAACCAAAATTTTGACAATGAATCTAGTAAGTCTGAAGATCTAGAATATTCAAATCAAAAATATCAAGATTTCAAGCTTGAACTTGAAAAACATCAAGGAAATACAGCCTCAAAATTAGAAATAATTAAAAAGTATCTGGAAGATGAACAAAGGGAAGAAGATGCGCAAATAGCTAAAATTGCACAATATGATTTCCTAGATAATTTTAAAATCTATCACTATGATAATATTCGCAAAGATAATCGAATGAAAATAAAAAGAATAATTTACTCATCTTTAAATTACAAAACGCAAAGAATAGCAATATTAAAAGAAATTCTTGAAAAACTTAATAACGAGCCTGAATACAAAGAAATTATTAGAAATTTTCTTTATATCATCGCACCGGGTATTCAGCTTATCCTAGAAGATGATTTAAAATCAATAAAAAATAAATTAAGCGCTCCAAATGAAGAAGAAGAAGAAGAAGAATCCGAAAAGCTACTAAGGTTCACAGAACATGACTTAAATACAAAACAAAGCTTTGCAAAAGACTTAAACAAAACTATTGCCGATTACAATAATAATGTTGACAACATTAAAACCGATGTTGATAAACTTGCAAACTACATGAATGAAAAATACAAAGATGGGAATTCTTTAAAGCCCATCTATTAATCTAAACAAAAAATTAATTATTGCACTTGATATTTTTTTTCAAAAGAGAAGTTAATTCTTCTCTTTTTTTTTATTCACTTAATCTAAATCTAAACCAAAACACAATGTCTTTTAAGATTAAATAAAGCTAATATTATTTGATCAATAAAATAAGATAGTTATAATGCTGTTTTGCACTAGAATTAGTAATTACTGATTTTCACTCACAAGGAGAGTATCTTGACAAAAACCAAACTAAATCTAATTAAGCTTAATATCATTACAACGATATTAACTTTAATTTGCAACTCATGTGCACCCTTTAATGAAATTAATCTGGAAGAAATCAACATCCAAGGTTTTAAAAATGAATCTAGTGAATCTGAAGATCTTGGATATTCATATCAAAGATATCAAGAGCTCAAACTTGAACTTGAAAAATCTCAAGGAAATACAGCCTCAAAATTAGAAATAATTAAAAAGCATCTGGAAGCTGAAAAAACCTATGAAGATATGCAAATAGCTAAAATTGCTACAGAATCTGATTTCTTAAAAACTTTTCAAATCAATGCCGACTATGCTACCATTTCCGAAAATCAACGCATAGCAATAAAAAGAATGATTTACTCATCTTTAAATTACAACGCAGAAAAAGTAAAGATATTAAAAGAAATTCTTGAAAAACTTAATGAAAATTCACACCACAACATTATAGTTAAAAATTTCCTTTATCACATAGCAATGGATATTCAACTAAAACTAGAAAGAGATTTAAAATCAATAAAAGAAGAAGGCTTCACAGAGTTATCAATGCCTGGATTATCCGTATTAAGGCTAAAAGAAGGCTTTATAATACTCTTAAATAAAACTATTGACGATTACAACAACAATGTTGACAACATTAAAACCGATGTTAATAACCTAGCAAAATACATGCATGAAAAATACAAAGACCTTAATTTTGCACATGCTCCCAATTCCATTCGTCACTAACCCAAACAAAACAAATAATGTGTTAATTTGATATTTTTTAGAAAGAGAAGTTAATTCTTCTCTTTTTTTATTCACTTAATCTAAATCTAAACTAAAACACAATGTCTTTTAATTTTATAAAAGTTTAAATTTAAACTTTAAATAATTTGATATACATTTGTAATATGTACTAGAAATTATTTTGTATCGTATTATTACATTTTTATAAAAGGAGAATATTTTGAAAAAATACAAATTAGCGTTTACTACGCTAGTGACAATAACGTTACTTTTGTGTTCATGTAATTTAGGCTCAAAACAAGAGCTTGTCGAGAAAATAGAGAAAACAATCAAGCCCATAGTAGAAAAAATAGAAATCGACAAAAAAGAAGAAGAATTGGATTTTGATAATATAAAAACCATTTTTGATCTTATTCAAAAAAGCGATGAACTTTCCAAAGATTACAGAAGACAGTTTTATTCATCTCTTGAGTACAATAAAATAAGAATTACAAACTTAATAGACATTCTTCATAAAGCTCTAGAAATACAAAAGGATATAGCACGAAAGCTTGAACTTGTAAATTTTATTAAATTAATAATCGACAGGGGCTCAATTTTTATTCAAAATCCACTAGAAATTGCTATTCTTGACATAAATAAAAGAAAAGATGATCTTATTAACTTTAATAACAAAGAAAAATTAAAGGATGTGAAAAATAAAATCAATAAAATCATGGGAATGCAACAACAATGGATCAAAAATATAGACAAGATTATTATCACTTACAATGATAATGAAAATCTTCAAAACAATAGCGAAGAATTAGAAGCTTACTTAAGAACAACCTATGAAAATATATTAAAGCCGGAATCAAGCGAAATTTACGATTTAATGATAGAAATTGGAAGAGACTTGCAAGAAAACTTGTAAAAGATACAAAAAGAGCAAAAACCGTTTGCTCTTTTTTTTATATTTATTGATTATTTTTTAATTTGAACTAAGCTTTTATTAATTAGTAATTAATTTTAAATTTTAATTAATTTTAATTATTAAAATTCATTAAAAAGAAATCGAGGAATAATATCTTGAAAATTAAATCATTAATGTATTCAAAGTTCATGGCTTTGCTTTTATTTTCTTGTACAGTTGATGCTCATCTAAACAAAGACTATAAAAACAAAGTAGAAGAACTTCTTAACAGCGCAACTAATGACCAAGCAACAGTAAGTATTAATACAAATTCAAATGCTGCGCAAAACAAAACAAGCACCAATAAAGCAGCGGGGCTGCAAAAACAAACACAAGTAGCAAAAGACAAACAACCGCAAATTTTACAACATCAAGCAAATCAAGCAAATCAAGCGAGTCAAGCAAACCTGGCAAACTTAGCAAGCCTGGCAAATCCATCTCAAGGAAATCTAAAAAATGTACAAACAAAAGTAGCAGGCACACCGCCGCAGCCAAAACAAATAGCACCACCAGCACCTACTCAAACAGTTAAAAATGTGCCTAAAAGTACAAAAGTAAGCACAAAAACTCCAAGCAAAAGAATTCAAAGACCTGCAAAACCAAAATTCACCTTTAGTTACGATTTAAGTCAATCAGCGAGCCAAACAAACTTTAGTAACTCGCAAAACAACAATTTTCCCGAAATTTACACACAAGCTTCTCAACCTTTTGTTCAAGCATCTCTTAGCACTAATTCTCAAACATTAAAAAATAACCTTCTAAGAACAATTTCTGATGAAAGGAACAAAATAAAAAACAACAATGGATTTAGAGAAACTTCCGATCAATTTAAAATGAAAGATTCTGCATTTGATCTACTGGATGTTATTTCAAACACTTCAGTTTATGATCGAAGTTACGCTCCACAGCTTAACTCTAACACACCAGAAGCGGAAAATGAAAGAAATAAATTTTATGCGATTCTGGATTTTGATCAACTGAAAACCGAAAAATTCGGCTCAATAATGGAAATTCTTTACACCCAGAATCAAAATCACAACCTAATCAGATCATTAATAATATCAGGACTTGGAATACAAATTTCTTTCGAGCTTGTGCTAGAAGAAATAGAGAAAAAAATTGATCTCTTTATCCAAGAGCACTTAAATAATAAAATTGATAGCTTTAATTTTGACATTAAGATACAAGAGCTTAGCTCAAAGCTTAATGAAATATTAACTGAAAGAAAAGAATGGTCAAAAAACATCGACACTCTTATTGCTAATGTAAACTCTAATGCGAGCCTAAAAGACCCTCAATCTTTAGCACAATACATTCAAAACAGGTATTTAGATAAAATGGAAAATGCTCGCCAGACTGTTCTTGATCTATACCTTAGAATAACAGAATTTAAATAGTTTATTTAAAAAACAAAAATAAACTATTTTACAATAATTTAATCAAAGAAGAGCGCAAGCTCTCTTTTTTTTTCGAATTTTTTTGTACAACAATAATTTTGAATTAAAGTTATTAATTGAGTAATTAAAATTATTAATTAATATTAATTACTTAAAATTTTTATTGAAGGATAACATTTTGAAAAAGAATAAATTAATTGCAATATTTTTATTGCATATATTAACTGTGCTAAGTTTGCTTTCTTGCTCACTAGAGGTCAAAGACAGTAGCGAAAAGAAACAAAGTAAAAAAGCAAAGACAAAAACAATTAAAAACGAAAATAACTCATTACGCGTTAAAAAAACGTCTAAAAACTCTAAAAATGACAACCCGACAGTTGACAATCTGATTGTTGCTATTAATACTCTAAAAACTCCACCAAAAACCACAGCCGGCAATAATAAAAAACCCTCAAATTCAGCAGCATCACAAAAACCTAGCAATGCCAATGCTTTAAAGCAAATAATAGTAGATCCTGAGTCTAAGGAGTTAATAAAAAAAATATTAGAAAGATCTGAAGATATTATTCAAATAAGTGAAATTGATTCTAACAAGGGTGAAACTGATGACCAATTTGGAATGAAAACAGAAATATTTAGTAAAATATTCTTCAATGCGGGCTCCACAGTGACTTTTGACGAAAACGAATATCTAAATGAAAGAAGAATACTTTACACATCTTTACATTTCAACGAAAACGTAATTTTAAATCTTGGGAAAATTTTATCAAAACTCAGCCAAGATCCAAACTACAAAAGCTTAGTTAAAGAGACTCTCATAAACAGAGGATTTAGCATTCAATTAGCAATGGAAGAAATCAGCTCAAAAATATTAAATGTAAAAAACAAACTAGAACAACTAAACAAAGCTAATTTGAAAGCACTCTTTTATGATTTCAATAAACTTTTAACACTTAAAGACAAATGGCTAAAAGATGTAGATGACATTATTAATGACTACAATACTAATCCAGAATTACAAACTGATACTTCAAAATTATATGACAACGTAAAATCAAAAAATTCAAAAGCTCAATTCGCAGATATTCACAATTTAATTTTAAATTTAGTAAATACAACTACCAATATTCTTGCCCCAATTCAGTAATATTGGTTTGCGATCCAAAAGGAAGGAGAGATTGTTGCCAATCTCCCCCTTTTTTTTATATTTAATTTTTCTAATAATTGTCTATATTGTATTCTAATTAATCTGAAATTAACCCCTATTACTTTTTGTTTGACTTCATAGGCTGCTTATTTGACTTCATAGTCTTTTCTGGCATTGGGGCTGTAACTTTTGAATTTTCATCGATAGCATTTTCCATTTCATCTGAAATTCTTGTAGTTTCACAAGCAATAAACAATATTGCACTTAAAAACATAGCATACATTAATTTTGTCATTATTTAATTCTCCTTATTTAAAATTTATACTATATTAAAATAAAATTATAAAATAATCAATATTAATTGATTATTTATTTCAAATAAAAAAAATTATAAAATAAGTTAGAAACTATTGATAAAATATATACAAAATGATATTCTATATAAGTAAATTTGGACTGAGGAATAATTAAATATTTATGCGTGCAGCTTTGAGTATTTTAAAAAATAATTTAAACAATTCTAATCTTACAAAAGATAATATTAATGCCTTTAAAAATAATCTAATTTATAAAAGCCAACATACAAAGCCACTAAACCCTATTCTTTGTACGCAATTTTATATTAGAACCTACAATATAGATTTAAATGCAACAATTGAAATAAAATCAGAAGCACAATATTTAGACCAATACGATAAAATTGCACTCACAAAAGGTAAACTAAAATCAATAAGCATCTTGGCCCACAAAGATACTATGAATAAAAAAGGTTTACAAAACCTGCTTCAATTAAAAAATCATGAAGATTTTATTTATTTTTTTGAAAATCATTACATAAGATGTTGTTTAAATTTCGAAGACAAGCAAAAAAGAGAAATCAATTTAATGCCTTTGTTTCATTACCACAGCTTGTTAAGCATAAACAAAGCAATCCTAAGCAAAGAAAACTCAGGTGATTTGCAATTTGGAAGCTCATTTTACGTATCAACCAATTACAGCTGGAAATATCTCAACTTTACCAAATTCCAAAAAAGCCTAAGCAAAATTAAACTTATCTACTCCCCTTATTCTAATAAGAAATATTACATTAAAGTAAATCAAAACATTTACAATACACTAAAAATACTAACTAATGCTTCAATATTAAAAGAATTCATAAAATAGTTTAAATAAAAAATAATTTATTAAACACTTCCCACACACGTTTCAAAGAGGCACTCCGCCGAGAGTCCTCTTTGTATGAATTTGTAAAACTAAACAAAAATTCATCTTTTTAAAATGTGCGCTATACTTAAACTAACTGCAATGTTACGCCAAAATTGTGACTTGTTAAAGCAATAAAAATTAATACTACTTTTAACTACCTCCAAAGAAGTTCTTTTATTGTATTAGAGGACTTCTTTTTGTAAAAATCAATTTCTGATATTTTTTAAAAATTTTAATCTAATAATACTTAAAATAACTTATTAATAATCATTAATGATGTATAATAAATACATAAAGGATAAGGAACAATAAATGGCTAAAAGGATAATTTTAATGTTATTGGGAATTCTGATCTTATCCTGCGATCTGTTTACAACTAAATCACAAAAAAATAAAAACCCAAGAAAACCAGATAAAACCACTCAAGAACAAAAACCCGCAGCAAAAATAATTCCCGTAGTATCAATTCAAAAAGTAGAAATAAGACAATCAAATAAAAGCCCAACAAGCATTGAAAATTACTACAAACAAGCTTTTCCAATTCAAACATTTTCTATTGATTTTAGCATCAGCAGAGAAAATGAATTTCAACAAGCAGAAGATAAAATCTTATCTACACAAGGAAAAGTAGCATCTCTGAGCATCTTAATAAATCAAAAATTGTTAGACTCAAAACACCCCAAAAATTTAACTTTCAAAAAGTTTAAAGAAATTCAAAACATTGAAAATTTTTTCCAAAATCAAGATCTCTTATTTGTTTTAAACCTTAAATCCCAAAATGATGACAATACTATTAATATTATGCTCAATCCCCCAAACGACATCGGCAAGCCCAAAAATCACGTCTTACTGGGCATTAAAGATATAATTAAAAATGGCGTGGGTGAAAAGTACCTGAATCCTATCTACAGATTTCAAATAAAAAACAAAAAAGATTACCATTCAATAGATTACAACAAAGTGTCTATTACCGAAAATAGCATAGAATTAGACCTATTGCCTCACAATCAAATCTTTAAACTGAATAAAAATTTCACTCAAATCTTAGAAATATCAACAGATATAAACAATCTAAAATCGGTAATTCAAAAAGAATATATCTAGAAATATATTAAGCTTTAAAATTATATTGATTTAATTGATAAATATAATTTTATAATATATAATTACACTTAAATTGCTTAGGTTAGAGGAATGATTAAATGGTTAAAAAAATAATATTTATTTCTTTTTTAGTGTTTATGATGTCTTGCAACGCAATTGGTCGTGGGGTTTTAATAGATTCTATTCTTAATAAAATGGTGAAAGACCTGGACCAAGAAGAAAAAGAAGAAAAAGAAGAAAAAAAAGAAAAAAAAGAAAAAGAAAATTCCCACTCAAATCCAGCAACTAACGAAAATGCTGATGACGATTCTGAAGAAGAAGAAGATATCGAGTAGGGTAAATTAAATCATCTTATTTGAAAACATTTTATTAGATTAATATTTAAAATTTTAAGCTTACATTTTAAATATATTAATATATTCAAAGGAACATCGAATTACGCCCGATGTTCTCCTTTATTAATAAATCTGAAAAATTCAAAGTATGCTGTACACTTAGTAAAAAGCAAATCCTTTGCATCAATACAAAAGAGAAGAATGGTGCTGAGAATTTTATAAAAATTATTTAAAACAGCGCCACTACTTCGACGCCAAATTACAAATAAACCAAAGGCAAAACACTAAAAAGTATTAATTCTAATTTCTACAAAATAGAAAGAATAAAAATTTAAAAAATAAAAAACATAAATCTATGATACCCCCTTAAAAGTCCCCTTAACAGGGGATTTTTTATATTTAAAATTAAAATCCAAAAATGTGGTATAATATTTGTCAATATTCTTGTTTTAAAAGGAGTGCAAGGCTTTGAAAAGCAAGCTTAGAAAAATTTCAAACAAATTCTTGGTACTTGCATCATTGTTGCTGATTATTAGCTGCAATGCCAATATGAACACAAATGACAAAAATAAAGCCTTAAACGAACATAAATTAACAAATATTTCAGAAGTTATTAAAAATAGCTTACAAATTGAATTGGAATTTAAAAAAGAACTTGAATCAAACGTAAATCAAAATACTCCCCCTATTTTAGAAATTGAAAAAATTGAACCTGGAAAACAAGAATTTCTCTTGAAATCCGAATCTGAATCTGAATCTGAATCTGACAACGAAAGCTTAATGCCGCCAGAAACACCAGAAGAAACAAATTTGGCCAAATCAGAAGAAGAAATTGCAAAAATACAAGAGAAATTATTGTTAATCGGAGCTTCCGATGAAATCACAGAAGAAGAACTAGGCCCAAATATGCAAAAATATTTACATCCAACTACAATAGAATTCAAAATTTTAAGAACTCCCGACGGGCAAACAATACTTAATCCAATTGAAGAAGAAAAAGAAAAAGAAAAAGAAATTAATACCAATGATGAAGAAAAAATTTTTGATCAAAAAGAAGAAAATAACACCTTAAACGAAAGTGCAAAAACCCATGCACAAAATCAATTCCAAAAACAAGAGACATACCTTAGCAAAGATGGCAACTTTATAACAAAAGAATACGCAGAACAAGTTAGAAAATCTCTAGATAAAGCACTAAATGCAATAAAAAATTTAGAAAAATCTAAAGAGCTTGAGACTGAAAACTTACCAAAGGATCAGGAAAACTCCGCAAACACAACAGACAGCTTGATCACCAATTACACCAATGATATTAATACCAAGAATAAAGAAAAAACAAAAAATAAATTGCTTGAAGATCTAGAAAAAAGCGAGCTTATTTTTGAAGACATTAAAGATCCTCTGGGAACAAGCACCATTAAACAAGTAATAGATGCTGCTAAAAATTGGCAAGAAAAAGAAAACTCCAGTCAAATAAACTGGGACTTAGGATCTAAGTTTCATCCAAAACCAAAGCTTTACAACAAATCAGTAGCCCAAAAGTATAAAGTTCTGGCTGAAAAATTTACCGAAGTAAAAAATGAATACAAAAATACAAAAGAACAACTAAAAGTTCAACCTAAATTAACAACCAACAACATCAGAAAAATAATTGCCGCAACAAAAGAATTTGCAACTCAAATAAGAAATTTAATCTTATTGGTAGAAGACAATCATCAACAGACCTATTAATATTAACCTTAGCGGGGTTAACCTTGAAGTTGTAAATTATTGATTTTTGCTTTGCACGCTACTTCAAGCAATAGGGCCCGTTTTGCCGGTTGTAGTTGTTGGCAAACCACTACTATTAACATACGTTAGGGTACCAGAGCTGTGAATATGATTTTCGAATTTAGTTCCATTAATCTTTAGATTACCTTTAATTTCAATATTATCTACATCAATAATCAATTTTTTAGCTTTAAATTTTATATTTTCGCTTTGTGTATTAAACTCTTCCAAATTCACTTTAAGCTCATTAAGCTTAATACCAATTTTCTTGGGATTAAGAACGCTTAGAATGTAAAAATAATTTTTATCAAAATGATTATTGTCACTTTCTTGGAAAATATTAAAATTACTTTGAAGCAAAACTACTTCATCTTCTTCTGCTAGATCAAGATTAAAATTAGATATATTCCTGGTGCTAATCTCTAACCCTTCGTATTCCTTAATAGTAACAACACCCGTTTGAGCTTCACAATCAAAACTTTTAATAACACCTATTCTGCAAATAAAAATATTCTCAAAAAGATACTCCTTAAACACACCAACAGAAGAACCCTTTAGGCTGCCCGCCCCCGCACAAAAATCATTATTTTTCATAATACATTCCTTTTTCATCATTAGAGTAAAGCTCAAGATTTAAAACACACTCTCTAGTGCTACTTAATCTGGCACTGGTATTTTTAACCTTACAATTAACACTGTTCCCGTGCCTGTCTTTAAAGCTTAGATTGTCTGCAATCCTAATATTGTGGGTAAACATCACTTGTGCTTGGTACAAGCTTAAACTAGAATTGTTAGAACCTAAAGCATCTCTTTGGGGTACAAACAAAAGTCCATAATCTTCAAGTCTTTTGTACTCGCCAGAAACAACTTGTCCAAAATTCGTAAAAATAAATTTTGAATCAACGTCTTGCCCTAAATTTCCAATGTCAACAACAACAGAATCAACGTATCCTTGTCGCCTTAAGTGTTCTATTAATCCTTTTGGCGAGTTGCAAGCCAAACTCTTGCTAATCACTCTTGCTTTTTCAAGTTCATTCATGCAAAAAATTGCTTTGTCCTTAAACACATATTTTATTGCATCAGCAACAGTGCTACCTTTGAAATTTTTATACTCAAACCTTCTCTCTAAAAAAGTAGCTCTGGACAAAAGGTGCAATTCACACTCAAAGCTAAAATTTTCAGACCCACCAATTCTTTCAACAGGTGATCCTAAATACCCAGCCATAATAAATTGATAATCTTGCTGATGAGTAAACTTCTTATAATAAATTTTTACAATGTCTGCAGTCTTAAAATCAGAAAAATTTAAAGGTACATTGAAAATTTGAAGTTTGGCTTTCTTGCAGGTTATTAAATTATCCTCAGAATATGTATTTTGAACAACAATATTCAAATCAGGAGCACCATTTTGAGTGACAATAACAACTCTGGGCCTCAAGCCTGCAAGTCTCCCGCCAATGCTGTTCTTAGAATCAACTGCATTGTAAAATTCAATCTTAAAATCGTATTGAAAAATTAACATCTTTTTTAAATAAAACTCCTTTTTTAAATTAACAAGCTAATAAATCAACATTGCCTGTGAAAATTATTCTAGCTTGATAAGCTTTAAAGGCAAATCAAAACAAAATATTTAAATTAAAGAAAATTTAGTTAAATCTGTCTTCTTGAAGATCAAAAAACTCATCTTCACCTTGGGTCTCTTCATTAACCCAATCGTCTCTGCTGTCTAGCTCATCTGGACTTTCTTCTAGTTCCTCATTTGATTCTTCTAAATCTTCTCTGTCTAAATTATCTAGATTTTTGTTTTTTTTACCCGGATCTTCACTTTCTAATTCGTCTGAACGCTCGCCATCTGCCCGGTTAAGATTATATTTGTTTAAGATTCGTCTTTTGTTACATTCTTTTGAATCTTGTGATCTTTTTGAAGTTTTTAAGTTTGAAAACTTCGACCTGGAAGGGCTTCTGGTTCTACCCTTTGAAGACTTTAAGCTACTCTTATTAGGATCTATTCTTTTTTTAATCTTTTCGGGGGATTTTACATTTTTAATCTTAGCTTGAAAATAGTTTTCTAGAAAAATAACTTTTTTAATGCTTCTTTCTACAATAAGTTTTGTATATTCTGGATTTTCAATCAAATTTTTATTTCTGTAATTTTTTGTTAAATGTTTATATTTTCTCAAGATATTAAACAGCGGGAATTCCACCTCTTTTTGGAACCTGCTCCTAGTAAGTCTGTTTTTTATTATTTTCTGCAAAGCATTAGAATAAGCATTCAACTTATTAAGCCTGGCAAGTATTTCTTGACTTTTAATGCTGCCAGCTTTATCTTGAGATTTGGTTAAAATCCCATTATCAATGTCATGCATTAATACATAAGCCAAATCTATGTCTTTTTTGAAATTCCATTTCCTAAAATCAAATGGTCTTGCTACACTTGCAGGAGTTGTTAAAACAATAAACAAAAAAAATATTAAAATAAGCTTAAATTGTCTCATTAATATTCTCCCAATATTAAAGCTATATTTATTTAATATTTTAACCTTTATAGGTTAAAATATTAAACGTTTTACAAATTTTTACTTGCAAACTAACTTCTACCTCTTCTAAATAAACTGTATCTTTAAGCTTTAATGAATTAATACTTACCACCTCGTGAAATCCTACCGAAGGACTGTACATACTGTAATAAACCCCTAAGTTAAATCTCTGCCTAAATTGCATTTTTATAAAATTACTATTAAATTCTAAGGCACTGTTCATAAAAGGGGTCTCTTTTAGCGCCCTTAGCAAAGTTTTATCATAAATAGATGACAAAATCCCTTTATTAATTGTTACAATCTCGGGCCTTGTTGTAATGTTAAAGTTTACATATTCACTTTTTGTATTTGCAAAATCAATCACCGCACGGTCTGAACTTATGCTTGAGAGATTTTCTTCTATCAGATCATTCTTTACAAAAATAAAAAACAGTTGCGGAATGTACCCAAGCCCTTTAAAATCAAGCCTTGGGAAAAGTAAAACAAAATTAGAAATGCTTGCTAAACTTGAAATTTGATTTACAACATCTTCTATTAACCTTGTAGCTTGCTTTGTGATCATTTTAAACCTCTTTAAATTTACTAAGGCATTCTAGAATCATCATCAATTACTCTTGAACTTGATCCACCACCATCCCTTAGTACATTTGTCATGTACTCAACCAAAGGCAAACTTTCAAATGCCTGCCCCAACAAATTGCCAAGATTTGAAAAAGTATTCCTTAAAGGATCTAATACGCTGCTGGTAAAATCGTAACTTTTAGCCCATTCCAAAAGTTCTACAGTTTTTTCTAAAAGTGGGTCTAATCTTGGCTCAGAAATGCTGTTTATTATTTTATTGCTATTTAAAACCTCAGGCTCACCTTTTAACTGGGTGTTTAGAGAAATTGTTTTGTCAAAACTTAAAACTTCTTCTAAATTATTCTTGCCACCTAGAAAATCATTTATTAGGCTAATAGCTTTAAAATCATTTTTTGCTTGGCCTTCGTTTTTTAATCTCTGGGCAAGCTCAACAATAAAAGAGAAATCATTTAAATTCGAATTTTGTGAACTTTGAAGAATATAAAGTTTTCTTAAAAAATCATTTCTCTCAAGCTCAGTTTCAAAAGATCGCTGGCCTTTTAATATTTTATTTGCACTCTCTTTTTGAACATCTTTGCAAATAAGATTTTCAAGACTTAGTTGGGAAATCTTTTTGTCTTTAAAATTTTGAAGCTCTTTTAAAGACAATTCAAAATCTTTAAAACCATTTTTTATATTAAAAAAATCAACTAGCTCTAAGTCTTTTGAAAGATTTTTAAAAGACATTAAATTCCCCCAAATAAGATTATTTTCGTTTTTCAAACCTAATGCTTGTAAATCGACCCTAAAGCTATGCTCAGTCTTGGGGGAACTGGAATTTAACCTTAAATCTTTGGGTACATTAGTTTGATCTTTATTAGAATTTTTGAAAAAATTTTGCTTAAAAGCATTTTTAATATTTTCAGTTTTAAAATATGAATATTGATTGCTAGAATTTAAATCTAATTTATCTATTTCTGGCTTTAAATAAGAGCTAAAATTGTCACTTCTAGCATCCAAATGCCTTAAGGCTAAATAGCTTTTGTCTTTTGAAAAGTCTAAATCCTTTAAAGCACTCTTTGGACTATTTTTCTTAAAATCTAGGTTAAGAGCATCCTTAAAAGGACTTCTGTTGCTTGTGGTATTTAAAGATTTAAAATTTACTGACTTTTGTAGATTGTCATTTTTCAGTTTCTCAAAACTTTTAAGTCTTTCAAGACTTAAGGATAAAAAATCCTTACTACTTTTTGGACTTAAACTAACATTAAACAAATCTTCCTTTTTAAAACTTGAAAGCTCTTTTTTTAAATTACTTCTGGTGGCATTTCTGTCAAGCACGCCTTCTAAGGTAATTGTAAATTTATCTTCATTATTGTTTTCTTCGTACATAAAAACCTTTAAAACGTGCCACTAAAGGACAAAATCCGTTCGTACATTTCCTTGTTAAGCTTTAAATTAGCTACTCGGGTAACTTCCACAAGCTCTTTGTAGCTCATTTTTTTAACATCTTTGTATGTACAAATGCCCATTACAATAGGAAAATAATACTTATTAGATTCCTTTTTCAAATGATCTATGTATTTAAAATAATTGGTTGCAATCTCTGACTTATTCATTAACACCTTCTTGCAATAAAGGCTCAAGATTGTCTTGTAAAGAAGTTTCTTGATTTAAGTCTACTGCTGACCTGCTTGCAATTAAAAAATCATAGCTCCACCTTTTATCAATGTAGTCATACTTAATATAATCGCCGTTTCTATCTTGAAAACTTTCAATGTAAACCAAACCAGGCTGCTTGAACCCTTCTATTGTTTCAAAAAGTGAATACTGAACCGAAAAAAGAATTGTAGGCAGAGCATACTTGTAAAGCTCAGAATATCTTCTCTCTTTATTTAGAATCTCGTAAAATTCATCTAAAAATCCTCTTGAAATCATTAATTTGGTTATTTCTTTTAATGTTTGCAAACTGTTAAGTTTGCTAATAAGTTCATCTCTTTCAATATCAAATCCTAAAACATTGTCCCACTCGTACATTGGAATATCTTTTAAAACGTACGTATGTGTTTTGGCTCTGGTTAATATTTTTAATTTGTATCTCATTTTAAATTCTTGTCCTTTATTGAAATTTAAATTCAATCAACTTGCTTTCTCAACATCACAATTGATTGCATGAATTGTAAACTTAACCGTATCATTCTCAGACGAATACTTTCTAGTTGGAATTTCTGCAAAAAATGCACTATTGGAAATAATTTTCAACCCCATTTGGTCGTTAAACACTAATCTTTTTAACTTTTGAGATTTTGGTACATTCTCGTAAAATTGCTCGTTGCTTAGTTTTGTTAAAAGCTTGTAATCAAGAGATCCTTTGCTTACTTCTAAATCAAAAATATGAACAACCGTTCTTGGGTCTCTAAAGCTTGGAATTGGAAAATTTCTGTCTTCTGTGCTTGCCTTGGCCATTACATTAGGCTCTGTACTGTACTCAACAGTACCTCTGTCTATTAAATTGTCATTAAAGCTAAAAAATATTAAATCTAATGAATAATATTCTCTCATTATGATGCTCTCCTTAAATATTCATTTATCTCTTGTGTGGTGATTATTAAATTAACACTATTGAAACTGTCATTATACTTGAGTGCAACTTCTAAGCTTAAACTCAAACCTTCAGAAGAGTTGATTTTAAGCCTAATCTTTTTGTAAGATATAATAAGACCCCTCTGTTTAAGTTCGTGGAAAAAGCATTCAAGCCCTGCTGTGTATTCGTTTGGCAAATTTCCGTCCAAATTTAAAGCACTAAGCTTACTGTTAGCTCTATTGTTTTTATTCCAGATCCTAATAAGCTCTTTGATTGATTCATTTCTAATATAATAAAGCGTAAAAGCCTCATCAATCGGATCCCCAGAAAGACTAACACCTTCTTTGAAAGCTAAAATGCCATCATTGCCGGTTTCATTTAAAAGAGAATAAAAATTAATATTGGATTTTCTAAGAGCGTCAATTATTAAATCATCATAAACAGGAGTAGAATTTAAAATCATTCCATAAGGATTAACAGCATGAAAAATGCTTGCCTGCTGCAAATACATTGCTGTAAACTTAAGATGCAAATTTTCACTACTACTGTAAACAGCAATAATGTTTTTAAGCTCACTTTTGTCTTTACCTTTTAAAAAATTTGGTAAACTGTTCTTTTTAGTGGAAATTACAATAAAATTGCAAGCTTTTCTAATAGTTTCAAAATCACTACTAATGTCGTCTCCCGCTTCATTTACAAAAACTACAAACGGATGTAAATTGGATTTTAAAAAATCTTTAATCTCTTTAATCTGATTGTAAACATAAAAATCTACAGACTTAAGTCCGTCTTGTCCAAAAAAATCACCCATTGATTTTTGTAAAGCGCTTAACTGATCGCTTGCTATTTTCTTCTGAGAAGAATCAGACTCTTGAGCTTTTTGAATCTCAAGTTTTTTAAGCAACTCCTCGAAATTTGTAACACTTAATGCCAAGTATTTGCTTTCTAAAACACTGCTTTTGTAGATTAAAAGCGGATTGTAATAATTAATTTTGTTGGTAATTAGTCTGTTTTGCATCAAACTAACACTTATTGTATCTTTTGGCATTTTTCCTCCTTTTAAATTTCTTCTTTTTAAATTCTTTTTAAATTTCTTTTTTAAAAATTTACATTTCTTGTTTTACAACCTGTATATTTGCAAGAAAAATCTGGTTTAAGCTAAAACACAGATTGCTTTTCATATTCGAAACGCCAAGTAGCCCATCATTATTTAAATTACTAATCGAACAAAGGTAATAAGTTAAAAGCAAACAATAACCACTCTCAAGCTCTTTTACAAACTCAAACCGAAATTTATTCTCATATAGAAATTCCAAAAAGTGCTCATACACTTTGCACATGCTCTCATAAGAATCTCTGTAAGCTTTAAGTAATGTAAAACTTAAAAAATAAAGCGAAAACCTTAATCTAAACTCATTAGATGTTTTACAGAAATTTCTACCCCTTAGATTTCTAGGAGTAAGCCCTTCAAAAGATTCACTTTTTAATACAATCAAATTACTAGTAGTTGTAGCAAACTTTTCTAAATACGGGTGGTTGTAAGTATTTAAGATTTCTAACTCTATTTCTTTAAGTTCTAAATACTGTTTAAATTTCGTAAGTATTTGAATTAAAAACTGTACAGATTCATTTAGTCCTACAATCATAATTGTCCTTTGATTTTGCCTTTGATTTTGATTTTAAGAGATTAAGTTTTTCAATGCTGTTAGTTAAGCTTTTAAATTCTTTAGCCTTGAAAGCTCTTTTTGACTGAAGGTCTATTTGATTGCTAAGTAAATAATTTTTACAAAAAATTCTAAATTGATCTTTTATTTCAATAAGTCCTTTTTGAATAGATTTCCTAAAAGCCATTTTTATTCCCTTGTTTGAAAAAATATTAGAATAAAACTCTTTGTAAGCAGACTTTGCCAGTTTGAAAGTAATCTCTTTTTCAAGTTCTTCCGATTTGATATTAATGCTATTTTCTGCATTAAAAGAATAAATGTCTTTAAATCCAATTTTTACACTCAACAAGAACTCCTTAAAACTAGCGTGTTGTAATTTAGACCTTCTTTGTGGCTCTTTTGAACTCCTAAGATCGAATAAAAATCATCGTGGGCCTTAATCAAATCTCCGTACTCAAACTCAAAACTAGCAAGAGTATACACCTTGGCATAGCTATTTTTATCAAAAATATTTACACCTTCAATTTCAACAGCTTCTTCTGGGCTTATTAACAATAACATTCCTTTAAAAACAACAGTATCAGAACTTTTAAATCTAGTTTCATAAGATGCATTAATTGGATCTTTGATTGTTCTAAATTTACAGAACAAAAGATCTTGTGAATATTTACTTATAATATTACTTAAACTTGTATTAATCATCTCTAAAGATTTCATTTAACTACTCCTATTAAAGAGCGCTTTGCTCTTAGCTCTTCTATTAAACTATCCAAGCATTTACAAAAATCATTCCCACAACTACTGCTAGTACTTAGAGTTGTGGGAAAATATTCTAATGATATCTCTTTAAATTTTTCAGATTTGATGCAATTTAAATTAAAACCTTTCAATCTGTTTCGTTTTTTTAATTCACAGCCAATAAAATAATAAATTAGAACAAACATTGTGGGATCATTTAAACTTTCAATTTTTATTCTCTTAAGAACTAAAATATTTTCAAGTAAATTCAAATATAACAAAAATTCCTTAGTCCCAAGATCTTTAGAATTAAGCATCAAAAGTTCAAGTATTTGCTCATACACTGTTTTTAAGGTTGATTCTAGATTCTTGCTGTCTAAAGTTTTTAACTTCGCGCTTTGAAACTGATTCGAATCTATTTTACTTTCATTCATTTTTAGCTCAATTTTATTCTAAGGATTGAATTTTTTGTTGCCAAAATTGTTCCAATAGAAAAATCAAGAAAACTTGTTCTGAAATTGCTACTTGAAACTTCTGTGTATGAATTTAATATTGGCTGATGGCCGTCTTTTAAAAGTAGTAGTTTGCCGCTTCTTGGGTATATTAAAATTTCATCGTCTAATAAATTTGTAGTCTCAAGTTCAATATTTGCATCATTATTAATTGCGCTTATAAAATCAAAAAGCATGTCTTTGTATGAATAATTATTGTTTGGAAGTCTTTCTAGTAAACGACCTTTGATTTTGCTAGTTGTAAGTATTTTAAAAGGAACCCTTCTCTCATCTTCTAAATTAATCTTTCCAAGTTCATCATTTATTGATTTTACTTGATCTAATATGTTTGTCTGTTTAATTGTTTTGTCTATTTGGTTTGGAAGATTTAAAAGTCCGTACATAGTTTCATTGTTAGACTCATCAACAAGAAGAGTTCTTTTACTACTTTTTGAAAGCACAAGTCCTCCTTTTAAATAGTGGGCACTCATTAACTTTTGTATCTCAATTATTGCTCCCAGCAGTCCTTCTCTCATGTTAATGTTTGTGTTTGCCTCTACGCTAACTTTTCCATCTGGCGCATAGTAAGTAAATGCATACTGAAAAGGTAAATAATTGATTTTTACTATTTGTCTTTGAAACTTTATTGTTGAGACCGTATTAAAATCATTAACCTTTAGTGTGGGAATGTCTGTTAAACTAGAATACCACTTAATAATTCTATCACTTCCAATAGAAATATTACTACTCTCTATTTGCTGCAAATCCAAAAAATGATAATATTCTGGAATTGGACATTCGCTAACTAAAACATCCCTTACTGTGTCTACATACTCGTCGTTATTTAATGTACTATTGTCCATTTTAAATTCTCCTATTTTAAATTGCATCTTTTATTTGTTTGACCAAAAAAAGAACTCTAACACCGTAAACATCTCTTCTGTCTTTAAATTCTTCAGCTGGTCCTAATGCTAAAGCGTGAATAACTGATGCATTCGCTAAAGCTTTTTCTAAAAACCCTTCGCTGTTTATTATTAATTTATCTTCTGCTTTAATTGTTTTGTCTTTAGTAATCAAAACACATTCAAAACTACAAGTCATTGGGACAACTGTGCCGGTTCTTGAAAAATCATCAAAGTCGACACAAACCCCATAAAGATCGCTGCCGCCACCTCTTGCTATTTGTAAATGTGAGCCATTAACAATAAGCTTCACCCCACATTTGTAGCAAAAATCTTGAGCTTGATAATTTTCAAACTTATCAGCTAAAGAGCTTTTAAGAACACCTTTTTGAGCAAAATAAAATCCCTCATCTTGAAATTTACTGCTCTCAAACACAGGGTAACTGTTAGCATTAACGCTTTGCAATTTGTCTAAAACAATTTTTTGAGCTTGATTTTTTTTAAAACTTTCAAGCTGATTCTCAAGCTCTACTTTTGATGCTTTTAGTTTTTCTATCTCTTTTTTAAAATCAATTGAATCACTCATTTAAATATCTCCTTTTTTTAAATTATTTTTTTATTATTAGCTTAAATTACAACAATTCAAACTAATACTTTTTTATTACAATAAAATTCCCGCTTAAGCTCGTCCCATTCATTAAGCATTGCTTTTCTTAAATCATAATATGTGCTAAAAACAGTATTTTTGTTTCTTAAGCTATTTTCTTTATTTGCTTTTACTTTTTGAAAATTTATTATTTTGTATGAATTTTCGGCATTCTTATTCTGATCAATGTTAGTCTTTGCAACCCTTATTAGTATTGCGCGAGAAGATGAATCAATCTCATCAAGATTGTTAGTTCCAGCTATTGCCAAGATTTGAGTTGCTTTTACATACTTTCTAATAAGTTCTAAAGCTTGGCCTTTTACAACCTCTTTAAAAGAATACCCTTTTGATAAAAGATTTTCTGTATTGTACTCAAAGCTTAAATTATCATTTGCAAGTTTATTTATCTCAACAGATTCCCTTAAGTCACTATGAGAAAAACTAACTGAATCATTATTGGCACTTTTGAGATTTTTATATTCTAAAAACTCCCGAATCAAAGCATCATTTGAAACCTCATTGCTTGTGCTTAACTTTTTAAAATCTTCTTGGTTGCTTTTACTCTCGTAATCTACACTCTCAGAAGACATTTTTTCCATAATTACTCCTTTTAAATAACTAAACTTAATTGTTCTTTTAAATTTTCTTTTGCCTTGTGACTTAGATTTTCATTTTTAATTAACTCTAAATATTTGAAATAAACATCAAGAAGTAAATTGTCTCTCTCAAGTCTTTGCTCATAGCTTAAAACTTCAAGCTCATTAAACTTCATATTTAATCTGTAATATTTGTTAAGCTTAAGATTGCACGCATTAGCAACAGATTCTTGTACGCCTTTTAAATAGTCGTAATAATTACTTTTGTCTCCCTTGCCGCTGCTGCCTAGACCTTTGACTTGTTCATTAAAACTTCTGGTAAGTGGCTCTTTGGTATCAGCACCAATTTTTGCTTTAACAAGTTCAAATGCATCTTTTAAAAACTCTAAATCATATTTTATTACTTCCAGACGCGCATTCTCTGATGCTGTATAAAAAATTCCATCATTGTTTAGCGTGCTTTTAATCTTGCCAAGCTCTCTGCTAAGCTGCTCAGAAGCACTACTTAGTGCTGAGAAACTTTTGTTTGGCTCTTGACCTTTGAAAAAGGTAGAAAATATTTTGCCTTTATTATTGTTTGCTAAAACGCCAATTTCTTCTTTTGCAAGTTCTAAAGATTCAACAAGTCCTACCAAGTGTTCGTCTTTGTAAAACAAAAAATTATAATTTCTTATTCTTTTTTCTATCTCTAAATAAATTTGCTCTAAAAGACAAATATTAAGAAGTAAACTTTGTGTATAAGCGGGCTCGTGCGAGCCTAAAACATAATCATAATTTTCATAAATTATTACTCTGCTTTTATCTATTTTTACAACCCTTGCCTTCTCACCCTCACCATTCAAGTCTTTCAAGTCAGAAAAGTATTCTATGTATTCAGATTCTCTTTTGTTAATAATTTTTTGAAAATCTAAATATTTAAAACCTGTTGGCAGTTCACTGTTAACCTTTTTACTTAAATCTTCATCTTCACCTTTGGGTTTTACTAAGATATAGCCTGCTCCATTAAATCTATAGCTTATCATTGCTTCAAGAAGAGCTTCTTTTAATTCCACCTTCAAGTTCAAAAGAGATTCTCTGCCTTCTTTTAAACAAGAAGTCTCAAGTAAGCTTAAATTAATTCCATTTTTCAACGCATCTTCTGCTGAACTTTCTATGTAATTTCTAAAAAAAATTGAATATTTGTAAACATCAACAGGATTAATTTGGGACTGTTTGCTTTTTATTTCCATTTTAAATTCATTAATCATTTTTTTAAATATCATTATACATTATTATATCAGAAACTATTTTTTATGCAAATCGTTATTATTTAATACAAATTATAAAATAAGATTTATGTACAAAATTTAAATATTAAAATTCATTTAAAATTTTATAAAAAACCAATATGTTTTAGAGTATTTATGCTAATATTAACTTAAGAATATAAGTAAAACTTACAAAATATTCTGCTTACTGTTACGCGCATTGCTGAAAGATAAACATTAAAAAGAATATTAAATTAATACTTTATCCAATCCCAATAAATATTAAAAAGGTAGAGAGCCGTCTCTCTACCTTTTAATATTTAAACACATCTGAAAATCAAATCAGCAAACCTAAATATAAAAAAATAAAATCTGCTTGCCTTCTATTCCCCTCTGCGCAATAACAGATGCCGCTAAAAGAGATGCTCTGATTGCTTTTATTAAGGCTTTGTCTGCTTGAAACGTGAATTTAATAACTAAAAGCAGCTTACAAAGAAATTCTCTTTTCTCAAAATTTTTAATACTGCTAATCTCTTCTTCTACTGATTTCATTCCTTCTTCCTCTTCGTATAAAAAATCAATCTCTTTTAATCCTATTGATTCAATCTCACTTACTGTATGTGAATCAAAATTAACTATTGTCCAATAAAATATTTTTAATATCTTGTCAACAATGCTAAATGTTACAGGAATATCAAAATCAAAAGGAATTTTATCAAATTCTAAGAGTAAATGATTGTTTAGTTTTTTGGCTAGCTCAATCGTAGAAACAAGCTCTGATTTTGACTTCTGGACCTTTAAATAAGCATCATCCAAATTTTCTGTCTTTAAAATTTTATTTAAATTAGTCTCTATTGTTAAGGAAGATTTGATAACTTGAGTTGACAATTCTTTGGCAAACACAACATTATTAAATTTTAAATCCTGAAAATTGCCTTTTTCGTTGTTATTATCACCCATAACCTAAAGAAAGAATTTTACAAAAGTGATTTAAAAGTCACCTAAAAACAATAAAGACAAGTTCTCATTAGAACCTGTCTTTATAGTAAATCATATCTCAAATATTTAAACATTCCCATAATTTTTTAAATTTTTCAATTCATTGTTACTATCGCTTTCAGTAAACACCCTTTTAATTACTTTAAAAATCTCTTCATTGCACTTCTCAGGCTTTTGATCATTCTCATCATTATTCTCATCCTTGTTTTTGTACTCTTGAGTGCCAAATGCATCAGCTACCTTTTGGAAAAATAAACTTAAATCATCGCCAGTCCTAGTTTTAATGTCGTAACAAACATATTCATCAAAATCTAAAGCTTGTTTACCATCATTACTATACTTTTTTTTGCTTGCGTCCACTGATTTAGTTACAATGCCACAAATATTGTTAAAAGAATTTACAAACTCTTTTTGTTTGTTAACATCCTTAGAAAGCCAATCAAAAAATTCTTTATAGGATTTCTCGTACTCAGCTTTTACGTCGCCTTTTTTACCATTAATCCCCATTGCATCTTTTAAAAAGGTTTTTAAAGACTCTAACTTTTTAGACTCCTCTGATGTTAAAGCAGGCCCAACTTCGGCAATTGAATCTTTAGCCGACACATTGTCGCTAACAACAAGAGAATTATTATCCTCAAAATCAGAAGCAATTTCTGTTAATGATTTAACCTCGCCATACTGTTTACAAGAAAACAATAATATTATCGATAAAATACCTATCCTTTTCATTAAAACCTCCGCTAAAATACCCTGACATTATAGTTCATTATCTAGAATTCTCAAGGCATGTAAAAAATTAATCCCACTCATTTTATTCTTTTAAAAAAGAATAAAAACCTAAATTTTTATTTCCTCTAAAAATCCTAAAAATCTAAATAAAGGTTCAAATTTTATTTGGAAAAAACAAAGAGAGCTGTATACTTGTTTATTGTTATAAATCAACAATTCATTGAAAACTTCTTTAAAACTACAAATAGGGCTCTTTAAGGTCCTATTTGTAGTTTTAAACCCAATCTCAATAATAAAAATTAATATCTTATTGATCTTTCTTTGAATAGACAATATTTTCTGATTGCCATTTTTAATTTCAATTACATTTAAATTAATAAACAAGCAACAAGCCTTTTAAAGCTCAACAAAAGCATAAATTATATTTTTAAAAAAATATTGCAATATAATTTGCTATAAAACAAAAAGTTAATAAGATAGAGAGGAAATAAAACATGATAATAAAAAAAACATTATTTTTGATGCTGGTTATTTTAGTTGTAATATCGTGCACAATTTCTAAAGCAAAAGACGATCTTATCCTTGGAATTGGAATTGGAAACGAACCAACCTCACTTGATCCGCAGTTTTGCAGCGATAAATTGGGCCAGCTAATCATAAATGAACTATTTGTTGGACTTTTAAGAGGTGATCCTAAAACAGGTGGATACAGACCAGGTCTTGCAAAAAGTTGGGACATTTCTCACGACAACACTTGCTATACATTTCATTTAAGAGACGACATCTACTGGAGTGACGGCGTTAAAATCACAGCAGATACTATTAGAAACTCATACATAATGGCCTTAGAAACTGAAGAGAATGTGCCAAATATTAACCTATTAGCATCAAAAATAAAAAATGCTAAAGAATTTCACACAACAAAATTAAATGTAGATGAAGTCGGAATACGGGTAATTAATGACAAAACCTTAGAAATAACTCTTTCCCACCCAACAATATATTTTCTTGATATGCTTACAAACCCAATATTTATACCTATTCCCACGCACATTGTTAAAAAGTTTGGAAATAAATGGACAAGCCCAGAAAACATCGTTACAAGCGGGCCTTTTAAGCTAAAAAGAAGAATCTTACACGAAGAAATATCTATTGAAAAGAATAAAAAATTTTATGATGCCAAAAACGTTGCTATTAATGAGATTACATTTGTTACTGTAAGCGATGCCCGCAGAATTTACAGCATGTACGAACATAACGAAATAGATGCCATTTTCAACAGCATCCCTTTAAACCTTATTAATGAGCTTATTTTAAGAGAAGATTTTTATTCAACTGACACTAACCGAGTTGGTTTCTTTTCATTAAACACAACTGTTAAACCTCTTGACAACGTAAAAGTAAGAGAAGCATTATCTCTTGCGGTTGACAGAGAAACATTGACATACAGAGTACTTGATAACAACTTTAAAGCATCAAGAAAAATAAGTCCCGCCCTTAACAATTATAATTATGGGAAAAAATTAAAACTATACAACCCACGAAAAGCAGAAAAACTTTTAGCCGAAGCTGGATATCCGGATGGGAAAAACTTTCCAACTCTTACAATACAATACAGTAATAATGATCTTGAAAAGGAAGTTGCCATTTTTATTCAAGGCCAATGGAAAAAAGTTTTAAATATTGACGTTGAAATTGAGCCTGTAACATGGAATAACCATATAGCAAACATTTTAAAAGGACAATATGAGCTCTCAATAAGGTCCTGGCAAGGAGATTATTTAGATCCCATGGCATACTTTGAAATATTTAAAGCCAAAAACTCACATCTTTCATCTTACGGATATTCAAATCCTGAACTTGACGAACTGCTTGGTAAATCTGAGCTTGAAGTGGATGAAAAAATCAGATTAGAGCTATTTAAAAAGATTGAAGAAATAATCATTGAAAAGGATCATCCAATAATTCCAATATACAGTGTTGTGGGAAACTATCTTTTTAAAAATGATAAATGGACAGGGTGGAACACAAACAATTCAGAAAGATTTGCCTTGTCAGAAATAAAACCTTTAGAAGAATAACTAAATTTTTTATAAATAGAGTCATTAATTTTTGACTCTATTTATAAAGGTCTTTTTTAAAAAATATAAGTTAATACATGTTTATTGTTTACATTTGACCGGTTAAGCATAAGAAAAAATATGCAAACAAACGTAATAAATTAAAGCTTATTTTTGCATTAGTGTTAAAGAACTCTCTTTTAAAGAAGTTAAATCCTTTAAAACCTTATTAAAGTCAATGCTGTTACTAAGAATGTAACTACATATTTCTCTTAATTTTTCATCTATATCTGAATATTTTTGATTTAAAAGCCGTAATTCTGGCTGAGGATCAAGAACAGCATAATTACCTCCGCTTCGCATATTGAGCTCACTTAAACTATTGCTACTTTTTTCCACTAAACCATGCTGTATGTTTAAAATCTCCAATACTTTGTTTAAAAGATTAATTTTTTGTTCACTAAATTCACTAAAAAAATTGCTAACTTTAATCTCGCTATAATTAGAGATTCTAGAGCTTAGTCTATCAGTAAGACTTTTAAATTTTCTTTGAATTCTTAAAATAGCGCTCTCTCTTTCAGCTAAAGAAAGTTCAGCAAAATTTAAATCGTATTTATTAATATTGCTCTTTTTCATATTAGAAAAATCATTTAAATAACAAGAACTTACTACTATTACCAATACATACACATAAATATAAATATATCTCTTCATGCATATTCTCCCCAATTAAAATTCAATTTACTTAAAAGCCACAAAATATTTTAAGCAGCTAAAAACATACATCTTTTACATAAATCCACCGATCAACTTAAATATATTGCTTAATATTAAAATTACTTTAAAATTCTTAATAAATTTAAAAGTTTAATTCTTTCTATTTAATTTAATGTCTTCTGTTTCTACGATATCGCTCTCTAGCTCTTAATTTAAGTTTTTCTCTGTTCTTTTGGTAATATTCTCTGTTGTAATTAGAGGCTCGCTCCTTATTTTCAGATAATAAATTCTTATTGTGCTTTTTATTAACAGAACTGCAACCAAAAAGGCACGTCAAAAAAAACACAAAAAAAGCCATTCTCATATTTCTCTCTCCTTGAAATACATTTGAATAGATAAAAAAATATCTGCATATCTGATTGGTCTTTTTAAATTATCGAAATTATTAAATAATACCATTTTAAAAATAAACTTCTTTAAATTTTCTTAAATCAAATACATTCTACACATTCACTTAGTAGTTTTAGGGTCAACAAAATTGTTAAATTCGTCTATTAATTTATTAAACTCCTCTTGTGTGTAATTAAACTCTTTTAGCTTAGATTTAAAATCACTTTCTAAAGCGCTTTTATTTGCTGATTCTTTTTCTGCTTCTTTAGCCTCTATGTATTTAAATCCAATTGAAAATACCTGCAAAACAACATCTCTTTTGGAATCGTCAAATTTCTTAAAATATTCATCAACTCTAGCTATTTTTTGAGAGTCATCACTACCAAGTTTGCTTTTAATAGTCTTTATAATTTCAGACCTTTGTTCATTTGTAAGTTTTGAACTTCTTTTTTCTTTGTCTTCAACCTCTGAACTTTTTTTGTCTCCAACACCCAAAAAGATACTACAGCTAAAAAGAAAAATTAAAGCTGAAAATAAATATATATAAAAAAATCTGCTTCCCATATCCGCTCCTTTAAAATAAAAATTATAAAAATTCATAGAAGTTCAATTATAAATCATGTCAATAGCATTTCCCAAACAATTGAATTTAAAAATAATTTTTCAAAACTTTTAAAAGATTGAATATTGATCTTACATTTTTACAAAAAATTGCATTTTTTAAAAAATAAATTTAATTGCTTTAAATTTTGTTAATTTTTGCTTAGTTTTTAAGGTAAAGTAAATTCTAATCAAAATCAGCACGAGAAATAAAAAAATTCTAACAGTTACTAATCACAAGGGTGAATTGACTAATAAAAATTTAGATCAAATCATAAATATTTAAACTTACCGAAATGAAATAATTTTTCTTTATAATTTAGTGTTAAAAGAAGATAGGCATTTGCAAGAGAATCAAGCGCATCATCTTTTGTTTTACCGTCTCCTTTATAGCTGTAAATATCTGTTATTACATTTTTACTGATTATTTTTAAAAATTCTATTTTGCGGCTTTCAAACAAAGGAATAAGAGCACATATTCTTTTGAATTTATTGCTTAGGGGTTTTATTGGTGCAACTTTAAAATAGTTAGTACTTTTATTTCTTAGAAAAAGAATTGTTTTGGTTAAAATTCCATCTCCTTTAGTACTATCTCTCTCTTCAATATAAACAGTATTTACATTGAAATTTTCTATTAAAACTTGAATAGAGCCAAGCATTAAACTATCGCTTACTGGTTTTTGGTCTTGATAAATATATGCATAAAACTTCTCAAAAGTGCGCTCTAAAACACAAATAGCTGTATTGTCCCCACCTACTGAGAATGCAGGATCAATGTACATTATTGGACTTTTAAATTCATAATCTTGATTAAAAATCATTTCATTAAATAATGCAGATTCATTTAAAATCCATTCTCCGTAAAGCACGCGGGCTTTATAGGCAGGAAAATGCTTGTAAAGCTTCTCTTGAGTTTCAATAAAATCTGCTGAATTTAAAGGGTTGTCATACGTTGTGAAATTATATGTTTTAAAAACATCTGTATTTTCAATATAGTCTGTTTTAAAATAATGCGCTGGGCTTTCTGGATTTGTATCAAAAATAATGATTGCCTTACCTTTTCTAAGCCTTTTTATTACTTCAAGCAAAGTTTCTCTGTGAATTACTGTTGCTTCATTTACATATATTATTGCGCTATTGCCTCCTCGAATCTTAGAAAAAGCATCTCTGTTTCTACCCCCGTAAATATTAAGCTCAAGACCTGCTATTTTACAAAAAGATTCACCACTTTTCTTTTTCTGATAGTCAATTCCCAAAAAACCACAAATTTTTTCTATTTGCTTTATGGTATTTGTCATTAACAGGCCAATAGAATTGCCTATAATAAAATTATTAGTATCTTGCTCATAAAGGGATTTGTTTTCAATAAGCTTTTTAACAAGCAAATATGAGGCTAAAAACGTCTTGCCGCTTGCAATCCCACCACTAAATATTACTTTTGAATAATCGTGACTTTCTATGTCAAACAGCACTTCTTTTTGCTTAGTAGTTAAATATTTGTTTTCAAAATCTTTAAAACAAATATTGGTTGATTTTGGCTTAATATAATCCAAAATGTTGATATTAAACTTATTTTTGAACTTTTTCTGAAGATTGAGAAATATTAAGGATCTTGAAAATTTCAATTTTTACTCCAATTTTAAATTCTTGCTACTTAAAACAGATTTAAGTTTAACAATAGTATCATAATCTTCTCTCATGCAAATATTAATAAGCTCTTTTTCAAGATTTTCTCTCTGTTTAATCTTAGCAGCAAGCTCAATTTCAAGGCTTTCATTCTCCTTTAAACCTCTTTTTTTGTTGGTGTCAATCTCGCTTTGAAGCTTGCTAATTTTTAAATCTAAGATTAATGCATCTTTTTTTATTGACCGCAAACTAAGATCTTTATATTTACGATGAGAATCAATAAAAGCACAAACTATCTCGTAAAATAATCTTTCGGTCTCGTTTTTAGCATTTTCTAGCTCACAAGCCTTTTTTGTGGCAAGTAATACTAAATTGTCAAAATTATCCTCATTAACCGGTACTTCAGAAATGCTCTCTAATGCCAAATCACTAGAAGAAGAGTTCTTTTTACAAAAAGAATCGTTGGATTTAAAATATTTGTTTCGAGCTTTTGCTACAAAAGATTCACTAACACCTAAAATTTGAGCAATGTCTAAATCTTTCAAACCTTTTTTAAATAAAAAAATATATTCTTCTTTTCTATTTTTAAATATCATTATTTTATTTTAATTAAGTTTTTTTAAAAACTCAAGAAAAATTAAATGGTTTTTATTGGGAATAATTAATTTAACGATATATATTTTTTAATTAGAATAAAATAAATAAAAATAAATGGTAAAGGAGAAAGAAATGTTTAAAATAAAATATATTTTGTTGCCAGCGCTAATATTATCCTGTAATATGGACAGCAGAGGATTTACTCAAGAACAAGAAACAAGAATCAAAGAAATAGTTGTTATCGAACAAAATGAGGCATTAAAAAGCTTAATAGAAGCTGCTGGCAACAACACATCTAATGAAAGTTTACTAGACATAATAATTAAAGGAAAAAATAAAATAGTTTCTGGGGCACATAAAACAGGAAGGTTCTTTAAAGGCTTGAAAGATGCTGTTATGCCCTCTAAACCCGCTAATGCCACTCCCACTTCTACTCCCTAATTAAAAAATAGAATTCAAAATAGTCAAAAGAGAAGCCAATAAATTGCGGGAGCATGGCTTCTCTTTTATTTTTAAGACCTAAATTCTTTTAGATCTTTGATTTAATTTACAAAATAACCAATTGAAAATATTCTGGCAAACTGCTATTAAATCTTATAATCAAAAACTAGCTTGCAAAAGTTAGCTTATAATTCCAAACAATATTATTGCTATATTTGCATAAAACAAACTTATGCCCCCAACAAAAATAAAATTCAAAACAATAACCTTTAAAATAAAAATTTTGCTTTAGCGTAAATCCAAAAATTATGTTAGCTTTGTTAGCTAATATGTTTTATTTTATTTCTAATAAACTGGGCTAAAATTTAGGTTTTAATTATTAATTATTTTTAATAGGAGATAACAAAACAGAAAAAATGAAAAAACTTAATTTAACAATTTTGGCTTTGTTTGTTGCTCTGTTGATAGCCTGTAAGTTCGAACTAACTGGAGAAACAAAGATAGCTCTTGAATCGTCTTCTAGAGATGTAAAAGACAAAATTTTGCAACTAAAAAAAGAAGCCGCTTTAAAAGGTGTGAATTTTGAAGCTTTTACAGACAAAAAAACGGGCATTGTGGTGGCAGAACAACCCGAAATCATAAAAGACGCGAAAGTTCAGGCAATTAACGAAACAGAAAAGTTTCTTAATGTAATTGAACAAGAAGCTTTAAAGCTTAAAGAAAATGGAAATGGTGGTCAATTCTTGGCTATGTTTGACATAATGATTGAAGTTGTAGAATCATTAGAGGCAATTGGAATAAAAGGAGCAAAATACCCTGTTTCAAAGGAAGCTAAAAGCAATCCTATAAACACATTTGAAAGATTGCTTGAAGCCAAGGTGAAAATAAAAAATAAGCTAGAAGACATTAAGAAAAAACAAAAAATTGATAGTGAGGATAAAAAAAACAATAAAAGCAAAAAAAAGAAATAAATCTTAAAATATTGTAATTAGAATGAACTAAAAATGAAATTTTAGTTTGTCCTAATATTTACAATTTAATATTCATTTAATGCTTTTATTAAAATTTAAATTTAAATAAAAAGGATTTTGTATGAATAAATATAATAAAAATTTAATTAAACTTACTTTAATTGCTAGCCTGTTTGCAGCATGTGCTTTAACAGGAAAAGCTAGATTAGAATCATCAGTTCAAGACGTTACAAATGAAATAGCTAAGGCTGTAAAAGAGGCTAAACAAGATGGTGTAGATGTAGAAGCGATCAAAGAAGGTAAAAAAACAGGTGCCAAGATGGGAGGACCGAAAACAAGAGCCGCAAAGGTACGCGTCATTGGATTGTCAACAAAATTCCTAAAAGAAGTAGAAGAGGAAGCTACTAGCCTTAAAGAGAATGGGGGAGTAGATAAAGTAGCTAAAGATGAATTATTAAAAGACATGTATAACTTAATGCTTAGAGTCTCAAGAGCACTACAAGATCTTGGATTGCAAGACATGGAAGCAACAGTCACACAGGCAGCTGAAGAAACTCCTCCAACTACAGCTGAAGGAATACTTGAGATTGCAAAAAAAATGAAAGAAAAATTGGTCCGTATTGAAGGAAAGCAAAATAAAAATAATGCTACTACATAAGAACTGCTTTTAATACCCAGCTTAAAATAATTGCCAAACAACTTACAATGTTTTAGGTTGTTTGGCTTTACGGGCCTAATGTACTTTTAAAATGTATTTACCTTTCACAACAACTGATTAATTTATAATTTTCAAATAAAATAATTAAATATTCTTTTTGATATTATTTCAAATTTATTGCCCCTAGACTTTAAATCAAGACTATCGTAAAGCACCTTATTGTTATCCATTGCAATAAAATGGGTAAAGACTTGATTTTTCAACTTAATTTCTGTTATTTCAAACTCTCTGCCAGTTACGGGCAAATAAAGTGGACTTTCATATCTAACCTTAGAAAATATTTTATAAAAACTAAGAATTTTGCATGGATTTAAAATATAACAATCACTTCTAATGTAGCCTAACTGCAAAAACCTCTGGTAATTCGAATTAACGTCTTTTACTTTGAAATCAAAACCTGTCAAAACAAATATCCAATAGTGTAGAGATAAAAAATAACATCCAGACTTTTGAATGTCTTTTAAAAGCTCTTTATTGCTTTGTAATATTTTTTCAATAAACATTTTTAATTCTCCTAAAACTTTAAATTGGAGCAAAAAGCTTAAAACAAATTGTGGGTGTAATCACAATTTGTTTTTAATATATTTTAAATAAACAATTTTTAAATAAATAAACATGCCTGCTCCATTTTTATTTACAAGGAACACACATTTGAGATCTCTTATGAAGACATGCTCTTAGAATCTCTAAAACATTAACAATCCAGTATTTTGTTTTTACATTTTAATAGTCTAAGCATCAACAATAAATCTCAATTTAGAATCTAAAAGCTTAATAAGAAAATATTTGGTTTAAGAATAATCTTTAATATTGCTAAAACCAAGCCACTCAAACCCATTGTTTTTAATGGCAAAAGTTTTAATTAAAAATTTGTAGTACTCTTTCCTTTTAATCTTATTAAGCCTTTTCATCTTAACCCCTAATATAAGTTTTTACTAATATTATAGTATAAAAAAATTCATGTTTTGTAAATACTTTTTTAAATTTTTCTAAAATTGTTGTTTAAAAATAAAAGTTTTAAGTCAAAAATTAAAGGGTTTATTGGAATTTCTTTGCAAAGAATCCCCAATAAACCCTTTAAGGTAACAGGTCCTTATATTAAGAGCGACACATTGCGTGTCAGTCTGTACCTATAAAGTATACACTAACTTTTTAAGTTTTGCAAATAAATATTTCATTTTTGTTTGTTTCTTTTGGTCTCAAATTCTTCAATTATTTTTAATAAAAAATCTTTTTCCTCAAAAAAAATTTTTTCCAAAAGAAAGCTCGTAAGCTTAGCATTTTTTTTGTAAAAAGAATAAGATTCTTCCTTTTTGAGCTGAAATCTCAGTGGTTTTATTGGGTTTTGATTAGATCTTTTTAAACTTGGACCTTCTTTTGTTTTAAGCAAACAAATTGTCTCATTGATCCCGTTCCTAACCACATACTTCTCTTCAATCAAACCTTCTTCTATTGCTGTTGCAATTTTAAGATACTTATATGTTTGAGTTCGAGCAAGTCTATAGTCTTTTGCAAAATCGTCAAAACTAGAATAATTATCAAGTTTATAATATTCTTTATCTTTAATTTCTTTTAAAACCTTCATTGCTTCCAGTTTACAATAAATTTCTTTTTGAAAATTGATGTTTAATTTTTCTTTAAGCTTGTTGTAATGAATAAGTGCCTGTTCTTTTTCGTTAACACTCTCAGATAAATTCCTTTTATTTATCTTTATATCCACTTGTGCTCCTCCTTTACAATTGAGTACACTTAGTGTACGTAACCTGATTTATTTAAAAACACGTTTAGCGTGTTTTGGTACTCCATTATGTAATCCTTCGTCAAATCAAATCTGTCGTTTTTTGCTATTCTTTTATTCAAATCTTCTCTCTCAGATATTGTCCCTAAGAAATTGCTATTTTTCTCTAAAACCTTTAAAAGTTCTTTATGAGTGTTGTTTTTTTTAAATTTAGTATTGATTAAGTACATTGGCAAAGTTAATAACAATTTGTTCATAAAAAAAGTAAACAAATCTAAGCTTTCAACAGCCCATTTTTCTGCTGTTATTGGTATTATTATATAATCACTGCACACAAGAGCGTTCGTTAAAGTAAAATCTAAACTGGGATTTGTATCAAGTATTATATAATCATAATGATTGCTTAGTAACTTTAGCTGTTCTTTTAATTTAAATTCTTTGTACGGAATAGATTCTGAATTAAATTTATGTAGTGTTAAATAACTCGGAATTAAGTCTAAATTCTCGTCAATCCTTATTAATGCATTATCTATGTGTAAATTTGATATTAGTACCTCGTATATATTTCTGTTTATTAGATCTACGTTGCTATCTTTAATTTTATTGAAAAAATAACTAGTTGTTGACGCTTGAGTATCAATATCTATTAAAAGAACTTTACATTTAATTGAAAGCAGTGTGGCAAAAATTAAACTTGTTGTACTCTTGCCAACGCCACCCTTTATGCTTGCAATGGTTATTACTTTTGTCTCTTTTTTATCCATTCAGGAATAATTCCCCCCTTTGATAATTTTTTGTCATAGAAAGTATAAAGCTCAGTTTCTAATTCTAAAATAATATTTAAAAGTGTGTTGTAATATGGACTGTCGACCCTGTCCTTTTTGAGTAAAATATGAAGACCGTTTAAATAACAAAAAACAGAACCTTTTTTAAACTTAAATTCAATATATTCACATTTTCGCAAAGTATAAGTTTCTTTTTTGTTGAAATTTTTTACAATAAAAGCTTTATCAAGCTTTCTTATTCCGTAATAAATTCCTAGAAATTTATCGTCTTCTCTTAAAGAGAATAAATGAAACATGCTTATTTCTTCTATGTTAAAGATTCCTCTTAAAGAAATGAAAAATTTAGTAGGTTCATTTTTGCTTATTCCAAATGTATAAAAGTCATTAAAGATTTTAGTATGGTATATTTTTCTACCTTTAACCTCCTCAATTTTAGAAAAGACGTTAGCCTTTTTTTCTTTTTTGAATTTTGTTTTATTGTCTGTGTTTAATTTTAATTCTTTTTGTTTTTGCTTTAATCGTTCAAGTAAAGCCGTCATTTTTTTCCTTTTTCCTTAATAGCAAAGCTAAACTATACATTTTCTTTTTAGCTCACTATTTTAATCAAATTATTATAGTAGGAATTGTCAAATACCTTGCTATATTTAAGATCAGGCTCATTCTCAATGAATTTCTTTAAAGTAGGAATTAGTTTATCATTATCTACTTTATGCCTTAACTGTTCTAATAATATACTAAAAATATTGTTTTTTATACTTTTTAGTTTTATCATTTCGTCTTGGATTTTAGCAGTCTCTGTTTTTGCTCTTTTTACCAACTTATCTAAATCTGGATATTTTTTATATTCTATTATGAAATGTGGTTTCATTTTGTAAATTTCATACGTTTTGTTAAAAAACTTTTCAAGATCTTCTTTTTTATATTGCTCATTTTCTAACTCTTTTATTTTTTCTTCAAGTATTTTTCTTAGAATTTCTGTTTTGTTTTTATGTTTTTTATCTTGTTCTTTGATTTTATTTATTAGCTTTCTGTATCCGTTGTTTTTGAAAAATTTACATAGGTATCCTGGGTTGTTTACGTTTTCTTTTATTGCAATTGATAGGTGCTTTTCGATGTTTTTGGGATCTATTTCTCTAAGATCGTTTTCAATGTGTTTTAAGTTTCTTAAATGGTATATTTTGATCTTGTTTGTTGTTTCTAAATCCATTATTAGAGCTGGAATTTCTGTTTTGAAGTTACATTTACTTAAATATTTTTTTAATATTTCGTTATTTTTTGTTTTTTTGAAATTTTTGTGTATATTTCTATATTCTTTATATTTATATATATTATTAGTATTATTTATACACTCCCATTTAACACTACCATTTATTTGATTGAATTTTTTTATTCTTTGCACAAATTCATTAATTTTATTATTTATTTTTTCTTTGAAGTATGTGTTAATTATTAAGTAGCATTTTTCTTTTTCATATTTTAGTTTATAATGGGTTTCGCTTCCAGAATTTTTTCCTAAATGTTTGCAGTAGTTTAGTGTGACTTTAAATTTTTTCTCTAGTATGTATAAATAGTTTTGCAGTGTTTTTAGTTTTATAGGTTTTTGTTTATTTCTTTCAAGGTTTTTATTTAGAAAATAAAGTATGTTTTTTTGTGTGTATTTTTTTAAATTTAAGTTTATAAAGTTGAGAGTAGAGATTAATACAATCAAGTTGTGTTGGAAGTTCTTTGTAGCTTTTTTTACCTTTTTTGTAGTGTTTGGTGATTTTTGATTTGGTGTTTTCAATTTTATACTCCTAATATAAGTAGTTTCTTTAATTCTAAATTAATTAATAGTACAGTTTCTTAAAAAAGTAAAGTATTTTTATATAAAAAATATAAAAAAAGTATATTTAATGCATATTTGTTAAATATACTTTACAAAAGTAAGTTTTTGTAATAAAATACAATAAATAATAGACTTATATTAAGAGTAAATTATTTTTACGCTTTAATTTTTATTTAAAATAGTGAGCTTATTAGCGATGGGTTTAATTTTATTAAGAATTGAGATTATGTTATTTGTTTATCCTTCATTCAAGATTTAGGCTTGAGTGGGGGAATTAGCCCCATTGGTTTTCTTAATTTTAGCCAGACTTTTAGTTTATTAAAGCTTTTTTATTTTGATTTTAAAGACTTAAATGGCCTGATTAGCGTATTATTTTTGGTTTTTCTTTTTACAAGAGAAAAAGTCCCCTAAGAGACTTTTTCTAGAAGTAACAAATTGAAAAATATATAAATTCAATTTTTAGATTGTAATAAACAATATTCCCACAAAGGCATTAGCCAATGTAGGATGTTTACTTATATATTATTTTAAAGCGCCTTTAAGTCCTGCAAGATCCTTAATTTCACTTGGATTGCCTTCAAGCTTAGTGCCCGCTGTGTCATAATTTTGTACTGTAATTGTACCATCGGTTAAGAACACTAAATCTTTAGTTTTTTTGCTATCAGCAGTAATTGTTAAGGTATTAGTACTTTCTTCCCATTTTGCTGTTTTTTTATCGCTACCAGATGCAGTATCATTCAAAAAGAGCTTTATTTTACCGTCTTTATCAATTTCTCTTGTTAATGTAACAGTACCTTCTGTGATTTTCAATGTTGTTTTTCCGCCTACAAGATTTCCTTCGAATTTAATACCATTTTTTAGAGTTTCAACTGCTTTTGTAGCATTTTCAGCATCAGTCATGCTTGTATATTCAAGTGTAGTGTCATTTGATCTTGTTAATTTTTTTGAGTCTAATTTGTTAGCTTTGAAATTTTCTTCTGTTAATGACCCATGTTTTTTAACAACTTTGCTTGAAACTTTTTTGTCGGCTGTATCAAATGTTTCCACAGTTACTGAATTTAGATCGTCAGAAACCAGTATTGTTATTTTACTCTTGTCAGCTTTTAAACCTTCAAGTTTTCCAGATCCATTGTTTTTATCAGAAGTTCCTTTAAGTTCAACCTGGTCAACTATTGCTCTTAAATCATATTTACCATCTTTATTTTTTTCTTTGCTTATAAAAATGGTATTTCCATTAAATAGAGACACTGAGTCTTCTGTTGATGTAGGAAGAACTTGTTTAGAATCTTTTGGTGCATCGCTGCTGGAATCTATAATTTCTTGATCATTGTGATTTTGAGTTTTTGGCTCAGCACCTTTTTGTGCACATGCTAGTAAAGCTAATACTAAAGCAAATCCTATTAAGTATTGTCTCATAAATTCTCCTTATTTTAAAGCGTTTTTAAGCTCATCAAGTGTTTTAATTTCAACTGCTGTACCTTCTAGCTTGGTGCCCGCAGAGTCATAGTTTTGTACTGTTATTGTGTCTTGTTTTGTAAATACAAGGTTTTTCTTGTTTTTGCTGTTAATAGCAATTGTTAAAGTTGAAGTATTTGAATCCCATTTTCCAGATTTTTTAGTAGAAGCATCACTGTTAGTGTCAGCAATCTCAACGGTTACTTCTCCAGATTTTGCAATGTTCTTACTTAAAGTAACAGTTCCTTCTTTAACCATCAATGTTGCTTTTTCAGCAGCTAGAGTTCCTTCAAGAGTAAAGTCTTTTAAAACTTCTTTGGCTTTTCCGGTTCCATCGCTTTTTATTTCTGTGTATTCAAGTCTGGTTCCGTTTTCTCTTGTTAGTATTTTTTCATACAATTCACCTTTTTCATTGAATTTTTCTTCTGTTGATGACTTGTCTTTAGAATTTACTCTTTTTAACACTAATGTTTTGCCATCTTCTTTGAAAATTTCAAATGTGGTTTTACTTAGATCGTCAGAAATTGTTAATTTTACTTTATTTTTGTCAGCTTTTAAGCCTTCAAGTACCCCAGATCCATTGTTTTTATCAGAAGTTCCTTTCAGCTCAATTTTGTCTACTGTTGCTGTTAGACTGTATTTACCGTCTTTATCTTTTTCTTTGCTTACAAGAACTTTCATTTCGCCGGGTAGATCAACTGAATCGCTGTTCTTTTCGTCAAGGCTGCTAACATTTTGCTTACATGCTATTAAGGCTAATATTAGACCTATTCCCAATAAATATTTTTTCATAATATATTCTCCTTTTATATTATATTAATATAACTTAATACAAGTATAATTATAGTATAAGATCAATAAATAACAAATAGAAAATTAAAAAAAAATAAAATGATAATAACCTTTAATTGGTTAAAGAATTAATATGTACTTTTATTAAAATAAAAAGTCCCACAATTGGGACTTTAGGAGAAAAAGAAAAATTAAATGACTTTAAGGTATGTTTTTTGAGTATTTTTTGTAAATCTGTATTGCTATTGGTTTTATTTTGTCAATGTGATTTTTTAAATTAGTAATGTTTGTTTTGATTGATTTTAGATTTTGATCTTTTTCTAATTTACTGGTGTCAAAAAGCTTAAACTCAGGATAATTTTTGTTATTTACTTTTTGCTTAGTCTTTACAAGAAATGTTTGTAAGTACATAACATAGCTTGAAAGATGCGCTTCATATAAGCTTAAAGCCTTTAATGTTGATTCTTTTGGGTATGATGGTTCTTCTGGAAGGCTTGCTATTGTAGAGCATGAAAAGATTATAAGCGTGTTTAATAAAAATAAAAAAGGGTAAGTTTTAATTTTCAATTTTATCTCCTTTCAGGTCTTTGTTATTATGGCTTTTTGGTAAATCTTCTAGGGATCCTTTTATTTGTTCTTGGAGTGCTTTGGTTTTGATTGTCATTAGTTCATTTCTTTCTTCTCTTAAATTCTCAATAATACTTGCATCTCTATCGTCATTAATGCTTGATATAAGTTGAGTGATTTTATTATTAACATTTTCAATATCATTTAATATTTTTATTGATTCTTCCTTTTCAAGGGTGTCGATTTTATCTTTGTAGATACTCATTATTAGCTTGTAAAGATTAAGCCCCAAATATATTCCCTTTTCTACTTTAACTTCTGTTGGAGAATCACCGCTTTTTAGAAAATCATATAAATTATTTAAGGCTTCAACACCAGAATTGATATTTATTTTACTGTTCATTTTGGTTCCTTTTTATTTGTATTTTTTAAGAGCTTTTTTATAAGAAAGTTTAAATTTTCTCTAAACTGCGGCTTTATTGCTAAAATCGTTGGCAGTATTGCCAGAACAATAAATCCTCCTAATATAATGAGTTTTGTATTGTCAATTGTTGACAAAAAAATAAGTATTGTATCCATAAATATCTCCTTTTAATTTATTTTTATACTTTGTATAGTATTGGCATTGTTTGGTCTCTGCTTACGCTGCCTGACCCGACGAAGTACCAACCATTGTAGATTGGCGTTTTGAGTGTGGGTATGTTTTCTGAAGAAAATGAGGCTATTAGTATTTTGGCAGAGCTTTTTGCAAATTGAAGGTAAAATTGTTTATTGTGATCTTCTATTGAGCTTGAATGCCTAATTTCTGCGTCAATTTGCAAGTAAATGTAATTTTCTTTGTGTGATTCGTCTATTACAATTGATGTGCTGCTTTTGTTTTTAAGTACAATGGTTGTGGCTTTATTTTTATATTGAAATTCTAATATTGCATCATCATCAATTATTGTGTGTTGTCCCCCAAAGCCATGTGGTTTTCCTTGCCACCAAATGGGAGTGTCTACAATTTGTGGGATTCCGTTTTTATAACAGCTTACAAGTTGTTCATTTTTTGTATCAAAAGATTTTTTAGGTATTGATTTGAAAGAGTTTAGGAATGTATCTGTAAAATTATTTATTTGTAAATAGTTAATTAAGTCACTTTTGAGTTGATTAATCTCAGATTTTTCTGCAAGAACCTCTTTTAAGCTTTCAATTAAAATTTCAAATTGAATAAGTTCAAGATCTTTTGTGGTTGAGTTGTAAATTGAAATTTTATTTGAAGGTAGTTTTGTGTTTGTGTGCTTTAAGCTTGAAATAAACGTAGATTTAACTTTTCTAAAAACAGTATCAAAATCTATGTTTTCAGGTGATGTACTTAGTTCTAAAAGCTTAGAGATTACTTTGATGTAAATGGTTTTTATATATTCTTTGTTTTCTAAAAGTTCCTTGCTAATTACGTCTTTTATTGCTTTTTTAAAGCATTGAAATTCACTGTTGTAAAAGGTATCGTTTTGTATTTGTTCTAGGAGATGTTTGTATGTGATTGCACAAGTATCTTCTACTATGTCATCAATAGGAATAAGATCGCTTTGATTAACTTTTGTTTTTCTGTTTAAATCCTTTATTTGTACGCTTTCTTGTTGTTCGCCGGTATTCATAAATTCTCCTTTTAAATTCTTTAATTTTAAATTGTTATTTAAGCTTTAGTAGACCAGAAAAATAATCTACTTTGCAAAATTTTTTATTCTTGTACTTTTTATTTCTATTTGTTCTTTGTCTATGATTTTTACTATCCTTCCTACGGGAATTAATATTTTAATAAACTCATATACTGAATTTTTGTAATCTTTGGGCATATAGTTAGAAACCAAAGATTTTTTTAATCCAATGTGTTTTGCAGTTATTTTTTTAAGTTTATTTTGATTTTTTGCAGCAATATTAAATTCAATTGGAGACTTAATGTTTCCAAGTAATTTTATTATTATTTCGCCTGGAGCGTCTTTGTTTGCGCTGACTTCTACATTTGCGTGTAAAAATGCCTTAAAGAGTACAATAAAGCTTTCATCGGTGCCAATAGATTTTATTGCAAAAATAATGGCGTCTAAAGAGTTAACAAGATTTTTATCTAGCTCTTTTTTAAAGTGAAATGCGTTAAATATTGAAAGCATTAGTAATGCAATATATTTAGAGTTAATGCTGTCTTTAACATTGATTGTTCTAAAGTTCTCAAGCAGTTCTTTTAGTTCTCTTAGTATCTCTTTTTTATAGTCAAGCTCATTATAAATGAATTTTTCAATTTGAGTATTTTCTAAAAATTTGGGTATTTCTGTGTTCATTTTTATTCTCTGTTAATAAGCAGTCTTTTGTTTGTATCAAAAATAATAATTTCATTTTCTTTGGTGTTTTCGTCTTTATTGAATGTAAAATCACTATCACTAAGGTCTGTAATTTTTTTTGTGACATCGCTTTTAATGCAAGTTCCAATTCTTAGCTCTTTTATGCCCCTGATAATGCTAACTGGCGCAAGAAAGTCTTGGTATCTAAGGGATGTGCCCATTTCAGTGTATTTTTCGGCTAATATTTTATTGTAAATGTCTCTGATTTGAGCATCTATTTCTTTATAAATTGCGTCTTTTGCTTCTGTTTTGTAGGTTGCTTTAAGATATGCATATTTTTTCTTGCCTAAGCTGAATTTGTATGTTTTTTTTTGATTGTGCTTGTTTAAAAACTCAATCTCAATATCACCTTTAAAAACAGTTCCGCTTGGCGCGGTATAGTATATTGCTTGCCAAATATTTTGCTTAGTCTCAATTTTAATTTGATTTTTTTCTTTGTCCGCAAAACAATCGTCTTGTAATATTAAGTAGAGGTTAATTGTTCCAGGCCCACTTAAAATATTTATGTGTTTAACCCCTTCAACATTTAGCAGAGCCTTTCTTATTGCTTCGTAGGTTGAGCTTTTGGGTGTGCTTAAGTCTTCTTTGAGTGCATTAAAATAGCTTCCATTTTCTTTTATTTTGGCAAAAAGCTCTTTTAAGGCTTCTGATATTTGTTTGTCAATGCTTGAGCTTGGAAAGTTTATTATGTCGTAAATTGAATTGTCTTTAATGTTTATGCCGTATTTTGTTCTCAAAATATGTTTTTTTTCAGTTTGAATTTCTTCTATTGTTTTTTCCAATATTCCTAAGTTTTTATCAAAAATTATACTCATATTTTAAAATCCATTTTTAAAGTGTCTTTTCCTAAAAAGAAAAATTTTATTGTTATTGTTTTGTTTTTAATACTTGGCTTTACGTTAATAAGATCTATTTTAAGTTCTTTTGAAAGGTTTAAAAAAAAATTTTTAATAGATTCTAGTTTATTGGCTTTGCAAAGCTTAAAGTAAAAGTTAAAGTCAAACCCATAATTTGGATTTTCTTGCAAGCTGCCTTTTGGTGTCTTAAGATAAAAGAATAAACGTTGTTTTTGTTCTTCAATGTTTTCTATTAATTTAAGATCGTTGTTAAATACTATATTAAATTTCTCGTCAATTTTAATTTCCATTTTTTAACTACCAAGGTCATTCTAGCATATTTTATTCGATATTTCTATAAAGTTTTACAAAATGTTTATTATTTTAAATGTTGAGATATATTATAATTTATATTTTTTTAAAAAAAAAGTTCATTTAATTTTTAAATTTAAATATTTGTGTAATCACAGTGTGGGAGACGGTATGAGAAATATTTTATTATTTATTGTTTTGTTGTTCTTTTCTTGTAAAGAATTTAATTATTCTGATATTAGGAGAAGGTCTTCAAAGTTGTTAAATTCTTCTAATGGTTCATTAAGTGGAGCGCCTAAAATGTCTTTTGTAGATTCTTTAAATGATGACCAAAAAGAAGCTTTGTTTTTTCTTGAGCAGGTGGTTCTTGATAGTAGTCCTGACAAGTTTAACCAAATTTTTAATTTAAATGAAGACAAAGTAAAAGAAATGCTTGCTACTGTTGTTAAGTGTTTAAAAGCCAAAAGAAAGGCCAAAATGGATCTTGAGCGTTCAAATGATGTAAATGTTGCTAATGCCAAGCAGCAATTGTTACAGGTTGAAAAAGCTTACATAGACAATTTGAGACAATCTTTTACGACAACTAAGAACATTGAAGAGGCTTGTAATCTTGTGAAAAACTATGATGCATCCGCTTCATTTTAACTTTTTTGTATTAGCGAATTGCTTGATTAGCTCTTCTTTAGAAGAGTTAATCTTTCTGTTTATATTTGTTTTTGGCTGTTTTGTTGTAAATGTATGGCTTTGTTAGCATTATCTTAAAAGGTAATTATGAAAATAATTTTAGGTCTAATTCCTTTTATGGTAAGAATTAAAGTGGAGCATACATTTAGTGTATATAAAGTGAGATATATTTTATTTAAACCTATAATTAAATAGAGGAAATTTAATTTTATGAATAAAATAGAAATTGCAGCTGTGATTAACTTGTTATTGTTTTTTAGTTGTAATAGTAAATCTTTAGAAGAAGATTTAAAAATTCCCATTCCCAATAATAAACAAAATTTAATCAGCAATCAAAAAAAATCTTTAGAGTCTAAAAGTAATAAGCTTAAAGATTCCAATTTGGGCAATTTTGAAAGCAAAAAGAATGGTCAAGCAAACTCCAGAGAATTTAAAGACTTTAAAAATGATTTACAAATTTTGGAAAATTCTAAAAATTTAATGTCGGCAGACTCAGATCATGAAAGTCACGATTTAAATATTAGTAATTTGGCCAGTTTAGAGGATTCTGGATCTGTGCAAAAAACGCCTTCAAATCGTAATATTGGTAAGTCAAAACACAGTAAAGCTTTGCTGAAAAATGCTAATGATGGGATTTGGATTCCCAATTTAAACTTGGAAGAAGACAAAAATTTTGAGTTTTTCAAGAAATCTTTGCAAAACGATGAACATAGATATACTCTTGGTGGATGGCTTTTAAACAATGATGAAATGTTAGAAAAGTATAAGTACAGCGAAAAAGATGTTAATCAGTTTTTGATTGATATAGGGAAAAAGCGGTGGGGAGATTTATCTTCTAAAATAAGTGTTTTAGTGCGATTGATTGGAAATTATTCTGATAAAAGTGATAGAGAAGATGAAACTTCTCTTTTAGAAATGAATTTGTGTCAACAATTTTATCTAACCAAAATTAATGCTGGTGGTTCAAATGCAGACATTCTTGTTGCTCTTGAAAAAACAATTGATCAACAAATTAGTAGTGTTAGTAAAGAGCTTCTTGAATTAAAAAATTTTTCTCTTGCTACAAAGTCAGAACTTGATTGGTATTTAAATTGGAATCGCAGCTTAACAGACGAAGAAGAAGAGACGTTGCGAGTTTGCGGGGTTTTGTTATACGGAGAATTTGATTTTGATAATCTTGACGATTTGTTTAAAAAACTTGGGAAGGAATATTCTAGGTTGATATTGAGAAAGCTAGAGGAAATAACATCAAATTATGATGTTAAGGGGTTTTTAAAAGAAATGGATAAATCACGCAAACCTTTCAAGCAAGCATTAGGCTCTATTGGAAATAAAAACAGAAGAATATTGATTCTTAAAGTTAGAAATACTCTTTTGGAAATTTTTAAACTTTATTATACCAATATTGGCAAGAATAAGAAACTTTATGATTATATAAATCGCATTTTAAACAGTTTGAAAAAAGAGATTACCAGGCGTTAAGTTTTTTATTTTGCTTTTTTTGTTAATTGATCTAAATTTGCTTCTAATAATATAATTAAAATTTTTAAATTATATGGAGATTTTTAAGGGGGAGCGTTTTGAAAAGATTCATTGTATTCATTGTAGTTTTAATTCTTGGTTGTCATTTAGATAATAATTCAAAAATGGAGAAAAAGGATAGTGGACTTGTTGGAGAAAATGCATCAGATAAACTAGGTCAAAAAAAAGGAACTTTAGGTTCAATGAATTTTGGATCATTCTCGGGCGATTCTGGTTTGGCTTCTGATTTTCAAAATTATGGGACTTTAAAAGCGCTTGATAATAAAAATAAATTTATTGATTACACCCAAATAGAGTTTTTAGAAGGAACAAAAGCAATCACCGCGTTGATTTGGCCGATATATGTTCGTTGGATGAAAATTAAAGCCAGAAATTTGTGTAATGAGCATGGAAATTGTATTGAAGAGCTTAAGGGCATTAAGTATTCTTATCTTGTTTCTCCTGTTGATGGGAGTTACATTTCTTATGCCATGCCGTTAATAATCTTTGAGACCACTAGTGAAAGTGATCCAGTTTATTCTGTTTCTGGATTTAAATTGATAAGCAAAGGAAGCGATATAAATTTTAATGAAAATAAAGGGGGGCTTTTAGGGGGAGGAGTGCCAATGTCTGAAAAATCAGTTGAATCTGGGCTTGTAACCGCATATCCTTTTGGCGCTAGTGATGCTGAAAAAGTAGTTAAGGCTTTTACTGATCTTTATAGTGATGGAATTTGGAGGGATATGATTGCAGAGATTACCATTAAGTTTAAGCAACATCCACAAAATGAAAAAGTTTACAAAATTTCGCTTGATTCTAAGCTTTTTAATGTTGCTATGAAAAAAATAATTGAAAAATATCCTAAAATAAAAAGCGCAAGCTGCTCATTTAATTCGCTGATTAACTAAAAAGTTGCTTTAAAAGCTAGCAGTTTTTAACCACTAGCTTTTAACACTAGGTTTTTGCTTTTTTTTAAAATTAATTAATTTCAGATTTGTTGATTATATAGCGTCTTTAAGGGCATTAAATGTAGCTTTGGAATCTGTTTGACTGAAAATTCCGTCGAATCCACTAGCAAGTGCGGTTTTGTAAGTATCTAACTTTTCAGGATCTTTTTCTTTTGCATCTTTATTTTCTTTAATTTTTGCAAGCATTTCTTTTATTTCATCTTCTTTTAGGTCTGATAGAAATTTGTGCATAGTCTCTTCTATTTTGCTTTCATCTGTGCCAGTATTTTTAAAGTGTAAGCCAATATTTGGGTCTACTAGTTTTTCTTTTAATAAGCTTGTCAAAAATGTTAGTGTTTCTTTTTCATCATAGTTTAAATTTAATTTGCTTATTAATTTTTCTAAAGGTGTTGTTTTGCTAAATTCAATTCTATTGTCATCAACTAGATTTGATTTAGATTGTAATTTTTGAGATTCTTCATCCAGATCATTATTTAACTCGGCATTATTAGTTTTTTTTGTACAATTAAACATAAATACTAATATGGTAAATACAATAATCGTTTTTTTCAAAATAGTCTCCTTAAAAGTAGTTTTAATCAATAATAAGTAATTATATCATTTTAAGATAATGTTTAGAACATTTTAATTAATAATTGTTATTATTAATTGTTAAAAATATTGTATAAGTTTTAATATTTTAAAAGTTTTTGTATTTAAGGGTTTAAATAATATTCTGAATTTAATTGATAAACCTAAGAAGAGAGTATTTATGTAAATGCTTTCTTCTTAGGTAAATTAATTTTTAATATTAGATTGTAAAAAATTATTGTCTTACATTTATTTAACAATTATTTAATAATTTTTTTTAAAGGACAGTTGGAATCCGCTTGTTCCAATATCAAAATTGGGTTCAAAACCCGCAAGTTCAGTGCTTAGTCTTTTTTTAAGATTTTCATTGTACCAATTTGCAAATGTGAATGGAATAATAAGTGAAGTTGCATAGGATGCTACAATCATACCTGCTCCTACTCCTATTAGTATGGATCCGGTTAATTGTGTTTCTCGAGCGTTAAGAATAATTCCAGTTCCGCAAATGATTGCTCCTAGCAAATTAAATCCAAGCACTGAGCCGCCACCAATATAATCTCCTTGGACAAAGGATCCTATTCCAAAGGGCAAAAATAAATTCAAAAGGAATGGTCCAATTGGATTTTTTTTGTCGTTATCATATTTATTGAAACTCTCAATACCTTTTTGAATTCTATCTTGCTTATTGTTTGTAGCAAAGATTTGAATTGTCAAACCAAAAATTAATATTAATGTGAAAATTTTTTTCATATTATTATTGCCTCCTCTCTTAATAGTAAGTTTTGACAAGTAAAATATTAGCGCAATTTATAATAAATTAATATCAGCTTGCTGTAAATAAAAAAAGTTATAATTTGTAAAAATTAAATTTTTAAGTTGTATCTATTAGAAGGTTTTTAATCCCGTAGCAATAGATTTTTTAAAACTTTCCAAATGAAGGCGGTGTAGTATACCATATGATTTAGTAATTAAAAACATTTTTTAATCTTTTGCATTTATTAATTTATTAATAAAGTTTGAATAATATTTTGCTGGGAATTTTCAAGATCAATACCTTTCCTTTGTGAATTATTATGAAAATTTATTAAACGAACTTGATTAAGTAAAACTTTTTTTAAAAAAATTAAAAGAAAGAATTAAAGCTTTAGACATCTTGTTATGTGGTTATTAATAAAAATTGTTGTAGGTCGCGTGATTTCAAGTTCATGGTAGGGCTGCTAATTTTCTTGAAGTTAGAATTTTTTATATTTACATTTTGTAGTAATGTTGTTGTTTTGCAAGTTAAAAAGAGGTTATTTATGCTTTTTATACTAAAAACATATAAATT
>NZ_CP124035.1 GCF_030436345.1 [Borrelia] tanukii | reverse complement strand
ATTTTTCTATTGGATTAGCTGTTTTTATATTATATTCTTAAACTTTTACATAAGTTTATCTATTTCCATTTTTATATTATCGGATAATCCACCGAATACAATTTGGACACTATTTCCTTTTTTTAATATTCCACTAGCACCCAGATTTTTGAAATAGGCATCTGATTTGATTAATTCTATTTGTTTTAGATTAACTCTTAGTCTTGATGCACATGCATCAATATATGTAATATTATCTTTTCCTCCAAGACCTTCTAATACTTTTGAAGCAGTTTCTGATAAATTTGTTTTTTCTGAACTTATGCTATCTTTTTCCATTTCTTCATCTTCTCTTCCTATTGTTTTAAGATTGAATTTCATGATTGCAAATTTAAATATAAAGTAAAACCCAATAAAGTAGAAGATTCCTAAGATAGGAATTGCTATCCAATTTGTTTTGCTATTCCCTTGAAGTATTCCAAATAGAAACATATCTATAAATCCCCCAGAAAATGTTAGTCCCACTCCTACGTTCAAAAGGTGTGTTAAAAGATACGCTAATCCAAAAAGAGGAACATATATAAAGTAATAAAGTGCTGGTGCTGCAAAAAGGAATGCAAATTCAAGAGGTTCTGTAATTCCTGTTAACATTGATGTAAAGCTAGCAGATAGTAGCAATGAAGCTACGTTTTTTTTATTTTCAGGTTTTGATGTATGGTACATAGCAAGCGCGGCTCCAGGTAATCCAAAAATCATAACAACAAATTCTCCGCTAAAAAACCTTGTTCCCTTTGCGACTTCAAAGTGTACAGTATTTGGATCTGCAAGTTGCTTGAAGAATATATTTTGTGCTCCTGATATGAGTTCTTCATTTATTTCCAATGTTCCACCAACAGCTGTTTGCCAAAATGGCAAATAAAATATATGGTGAAGTCCAAATGGAATTAAAGACCTTTTTATTGCTCCATATGCAAATGTTCCAAAAAGTCCGGATTGTTCTACAATTTTCCCAAACGAAGTCATTGCACCCTGAATAAAAGGCCAAGTAAATGTTAAAAATATTCCCACTACAAACATTGTTATTGTGGTTATGATTGGCACAAATCTTGTGCCTCCAAAAAATGCTAAAAATGTGGGTAATTGAATATTATGAAATCTGTTATGAAGAAAAACAGCAACGAATCCCGCTACTAGTCCCCCCATTACGCTCATTTGAAGAGAGAATATTCCAAGTACATTTGTGTATTCCTGACTTTTTGCAGTTGCAGCTGTTTCAGGCATTCCTAATTCCAAAAGTGCTTTTAAGCTTGCGCTTTCTGGTGTGATTCCTTGTATATACAAAATTCCATTTATAGTTTGATGCATGACTAAAAAACCGACTACTCCTGCTAAAGCGGCCGTTCCTTTTTCTACCTTAGCAAGTCCAATTGGAATTGCTGCTGCAAACATTAAAGGCAAGTTAGCAAAAATTACCTCTCCTGTATATTTCATAAGATAAAGTATTGAATTAGCTACAGTTCCTTTCCCAAGCACTTCTTCTAACCCATAAGCCTGAATCATTGTTTCGTTAGTAAATGCTCCTCCGATTCCCAATAAAATTCCGGCTGCTGGTAAAAGTGCTATAGGAAGCATGAAAGCTTTTCCTATTTTTTGTAATATTGTAAATATAGATATAGATGCTGATGATGTTGCCATAATTTTCCCCTTTTTATTAAGTTCAAATTAATTAATTAAAATAATTAATTTAATTAATACGCTTAATATCTTAACAAGATTTTTCGATCTTGTAAAGATTAGCAATGAATAAATAATAATATTATCAAATAACTGTTTATATAATTTTGTATTTCTAAAAAGTGTTAAAGATTATCTTTAACAAATGTCATTTATTATTTAAATATCGATGATTGTAACTTTTGTTCTCATTACAATTATTTTAAATTAAGCTTAGAGCTTAATAAGTCGGATCAATTTGAATTAGAATGCTGTTATCATGCTAATTGAATTAGCATGATAACATTAAATGCCAATTAAATATTTATAGATCTCACTAGTTTTATCAGAGTAATCTATAGGCAGTTTATTGTCGCTATCTCTGATATTTGGATTAGCGCCTTTTTTAATAAGTGATTTAATAAATTTTAATTCATATTTTTGAATTATGGCATTATGAAGAGCTGTTTGAGAACTTTGATTTGTTAAATTAATATTAAATTCTTTTGTTATTAAATAATTTATAATACTTTTTGCTTTTACATTTATGGCATAAGTAAATATTGGATTGCCGTTAGAAAATATTGTATTTAATGAAAAAATATTATTATTTTTTGCTAAAAATTCTTTAAAATCATCAAGTTTATCATTCTCAGTTAAATGTTGTAGTTGCTTTTTTTGCTCAAGGTATAAACCATACTCTTTTTTGATTTTTATTGTTTTAAGAAAATTGTCTTTCTCTTCTTGCAAGTCTATGTAATAAGGGCTAGTCTCTATATTATTTTTATAATACTCTATAGGAGTAGTAATATTGTTTTCATCAATATAGTAAACATTTATTAGTTCTTTGAAATATATATTTTTATTTTCTGGAATTAGATCAAATCTAACTTTATAGTTTTTAAATTCTCTAAAGGGAATTAAATTATAATTTTGATCGTAAAACAGCAATTCTGTTACTTGTCCGTTTGTATTTTTTGTAACAGGAATAATATTCCCATTCGCATCGATACTTATTTCTGTATTTTCTCCATTTAGAATAGGTAATTTATATTTATTATAAATAGGAGTAATATTTTCTTTTATTTGTTCTAATTTTCTTTTAATTTCTGAATTTGTTGCTTTAACGTAATTTTTATAATTTGTTTGAATTTCATAAGAACTTTTACCTATGTTTTTAGCATATTTCTCAAAACTAGCATTAAACACTGTATATATTGGATTAAATTTTGACATCAATTCCATTCTTATTGGTACTGGAAAATTTAGTAGGTATTTTTGAAAAAATTGTTCGTTTACCTTATGTATTTCAAAAAATTCTTTTTCAAAAATATTAAAATTTTCCAATAATTGCTTTTCAGTAAAGTAATAAGATAAATTTGAGCTGATTATAAAAAGAGCAAAAAAAGTTAAATAATATAAAAAGTATAAGTTTTTTAATTTCTTTCTGATTTTATTTCGTAAGTTTTTATTGAAAATTGTAAAAGATAAAAATCCAATAACAAGGTATCCAGAATATAGAAATATTTTGCTTAGCGCATAATAACTCATTTTGCATCCTTTTAAACTTTATTTTTATATTATATCAAAATATTTATATATTTTTATTTACTTTACTTTATTTTGTTAAAAACATACAATTAAAGCATTAAATGAAGAAGTTTTTAATTTCCATTTATTTTTTATTGCTTTACGGCTGTTCGACAATTTCTTTGGTTAAAATACCAGAAAAAGATAAAATAAATTTAACTCTTTTAACATCTTTGATGAATTATCCTGATTTGAAAATTTCAAATTTTAAAATCAAAGACTATGAACATTTATATCGTTCATATGATTTTGAAAGTTTAAACGATCCCAAAAATAGTGCGTATATTTACGTTGATGAATCTAATTTCAATAGTAATATTAATTTTATTAAAGATCTTTTTATTTATAATAAAAAATTATATAGAATACTTATTGCTTATAGTTTGACCCAAGGAGCATCTTTTAAGGCAGAAGTCTTATCTTATCTTGAAAAACAAAAAATTCTGAAAAATTTTTCATTAAAAATAAATTTTCCAACTGCTAAGAAATTTATGGATAATAAGTATTGGATTGTAATTGCAAAAAACCATTTAGATTCTCTTATTAAGAGTAAAGATTATTTGGTCTTGGCTAATGTAAAGATGGAATATATACTCAAAAAGTTTTCAATTTAAAAAAGCTTTTTACTCTAGATCTTCAAATATTTTTTTAATTTGTTCTTTTTTTTCAAGTTCATATTTTTCCAAATCAAGAGCTATTGATTCTTTAATTTTATCTGTTTTGTGGAGGCAAATGTTAGTTTCTATTTTATGTTTTGTGTTTTTAATTTTAAAAAATTTTTTATTCTTTTTTATTTTGTCTATCTTGTTAAGATCATTAAGTATGCTTAATTTTAAATAAATTGTATTTTCGGTTACTTGAAATTCTTTTGCTATTGTTTTTTGAGGGCACTCTCTAGATTTATATTGAGATAATTTTAATTTTAATGTAGTTGTTGGAACTAAAATGTTTGCTGCAAATATATTGGCTTCTGTTATCATTTGACTATCTTGAGGCTCATTGTAATAGTTTTCATTTTTAGATAAATTTTTAATTTGATCTTTATGCATCAAATAATGCCCCAAGTGTTTTGCTATTGTAAATCTTTTATTTTCAAGACTCATGCTCTCATTTATGTATAAAGATTTTTCATTTAATTGAATATATCCTGAAAAATCTTTATGTTTGTCTTGAAAATCTATTTCAAAAATTTTTAGATCTTCTCCCATAGCAATTTTTATTATAGGAACAGGAATAAGTAATATTTTGTGTTTTAATATTATATAATCCGAATAGACTTTAGAATTTTCAATATAAGAGCTGAAGTTATTTGCACCCATTTAATATAAACACTCTCCTTTCTGTATTGTATAATATAAGTTAATTATGAAATATAGTTTCTCTTTGATTTTAATGGTTTTTATTTGTTCTTCTTGCAAGATTTTGAATATTGCTGAGGACTTAGAAAAGAATTTTGAAAAAATTGAAAGAGCAGATTATTTTCTTTATTTTTATCCGGATAGTCAAATCTACATTAAAAAAGATAAATCTAATAATAGATTTACTGTATTTTTAAATGTTATGCTAGATTCAAATTTAAATTTTACTAAAGGGTATTTGAAATTAATTCAAGACAATAAATATATTGGAAGTATTGCTATTTCTAAGGTAGTTAGCATTGGAAATTTTAAGTTTTTATACATTAATCTTGATAAAGACAATTTCACCCTTATGTCAAAAGCTTTAACTCCTTATAAAAAGCTAGTCTTTTTATTTAATGATGATTCTTTTCAAGTTTGGACTAAGGACACCTTGCAATATGATCCAAGATTTATTGATGTTAATTTCAAGAATACAAAAAATACTTTAGAATATGCATTTAAAAATAAAATTTTATAAAAAAACTCACATATTATTGACTGTCTTTAAAATTTTTAAAAAATATTTTTTATTTTTTTATTTAATATTTTTAACACTGTCTTGTTCTACAATCTCTTTTGAAGGTATTCCTGAATTAAAAAAAGATTCCAAATATATTAAATTAATTCAAGAAAATAATAAAATTTCTTTAAGACATTATTTTACTATTTCTAGTAAGTGGAATTTACGGTACAAAGAACCTTTATTTTTAAAAGTTGGAAATGATATAATTGCCTTATTTCTGTTTAATCGTTACAAGCTAGTTGATCATAAATATCTTCAAACCTTTTTTAGCGTTGGAAAAGATATTTCTTTAAAAGCTTATTTAAAGCTTATTAAAGCTAGAAAATTTGTTATTACAAATAGTTCTGAAAGGGTTATTAAAACTATTGTATTTTCAAACTTGCCCGACAGTGAAAATATTCTTTTTCAGAACAATATGCTTAATAAGGTTAAATAGACCTTTAAAAAGAATTAAAAGAGTAATAATTATAATAATTATTATTGAAAATATTTTTAAAAAATATAAAGGAAAGTTTATGGGAAAATATACAAAAGGTTTATTTTTTCAATTTAAAAACAGTGATATTAACTATAAAAAAGAAATTTTTGCAGGCATTACTACTTTTTTGAGTATGTCATATATTATAGCTGTTAATCCGGCGATACTATCTAACACAGGCATGCCAATTGGTGCACTAGTCACCGCAACCTGTCTAACAGCAGCGTTCTCTACAATATTAATGGGGCTTTATACTAATACGCCTTTAGCATTAGCTTCTGGAATGAGCTTAAATGCATTTTTTGCATTTTCTGTGGTAATTGGAATGAATATTCCTTGGCAAGTTGCATTAGCTGCTGTTTTTATTGAAGGATTAATTTTTATTCTCCTGTCCTTCTTAAGGGTAAGAGAGCAAATTATAAATTCTATCCCAATAAATCTAAAATACTCTATCTCAGTTGGAATAGGACTTTTTATTGCTTTTATTGGTTTTGTCAATGGCGGAATTATTGTTAAAAATGATACCACATTGGTTGGAGTCGGCTCATTTGTTGACTTAAAAGTTTTATTTACATTTTTAGGATTATTTTTTATCGTAATTTTTGAACAATTAAATGTTCGAGGGAGTATCCTTTGGGCAATTAGTATAGTTACTCTTACGGCTTGGATATATGCAACATTTAATTTAGAAGGTGCCAAATCCATTGGAATACATCTTCCTAATGGGATTCTAAGATTTGAATCTATTAAACCAATATTTAATCAATTAGATTTTTCTTATGTTTTAAATGAGCATTTTTGGACTTTTATATCAATAGTTTTTATTCTCCTATTCAATGATTTATTTGATACTGTGGGTATTTTAATAAGCGTCACAACAAAAGGTGGTATGTTGGATAAAAATGGAAAAATTCCTAATGCAAAAAAAATATTACTAGTCGATGGTATTGCTACTACTTTTGGAGCAATAATGGGAGTTTCTACTGTTACTACTTATATTGAAAGTTTTACAGGAATTGCTGAAGGTGGCAAAACAGGCTTTACTTCAATTGTAACTGGATCATTGTTTTTAATTGCAGTTTTTTTTGCTCCCTTGTTTATTGCTGTTCCTGCCAGTGCAACTGCTGCTGCTTTAATATATGTGGGATTTACAATGTGTAGAGAACTAGTAAAAATTGATTTCTATAATATTAGAGAAAATATTTCTAGCTTTTTAATATTTTTTTTAATTCCTCTAACTTATAGCATTTCTTCAGGATTTTTTGTTGGAGCAATATTTTACATTTTAGTAAATGTATCATTTAATCTTTTTAGTAAAGAAAAAATTAAGATTTCTCCTATAATGTTAATATTGTGCTTAATTTTTATTATTAAATTTATTTATGGCTATTAATGTTTTCATAAAATTTAATTTATTACTACATTTTACTAGTAGATTAAATATAATGAATGGCGTTGGTTTTATTTTTGATATAAAATAAAATTTAAGGAGTAATTTATAATGAATCAATCCAACGAAACATTGTTATTTCAATTTAAAAATAACACCATTGATTATAAAAAAGAAATTATAGCGGGGATTACCACTTTTTTGAGTATGGCATACATAATAGCTGTTAATCCGGCAATATTATCTAGCACAGGTATGCCAATTGGTGCATTAGTTACTGCAACTTGCTTAACATCAGCATTTTCCAGTATATTAATGGGACTTTATACTAATACCCCTATTTCACTAGCGCCAGGCATGGGCCTTAATGCATTTTTTGCATTTTCTGTAGTAATTGGAATGAATATTCCTTGGCAAGTTGCATTAGCTGCTGTTTTTACTGAAGGACTGATTTTTATTGTATTGTCTCTGTCAAGAGCTCGAGAAAGTATTGCAAATTCCATACCAGTAAATTTAAAATACTCTATCACAGTTGGAATAGGACTTTTTATTGCTTTTATTGGTTTTGTCAATGGAGGAATTATCATTAAAAATGATGCCACATTAGTTGGAATCGGGTCATTTATTGACTTAAAAGTTTTATTTACATTTTTGGGATTATTTTTTATTGTAATTTTCGAACAATTAAATGTACGAGGAAGTATACTTTGGGCAATTTGTTCAGTTACTGCCATAGCCTGGACATATGCAATTTTTAATCCAGAAAGCGCCGTTACTGCTGGAATACGTTTTCCAGATGGAATTTTAAGATTCGAATCTATTAAGCCGATATTTAATCAGTTAGATTTTTCCTACATATTAAATAAACATTTTTGGAGCTTTATTACAATTGTATTGGTATTGCTGTTTAACGATTTATTTGATACTTTGGGCACTTTAATAGCAGTAGCAGCAAAAGGTAACATGTTAGATAAAAACGGGAAAATTCCTAATGTTGGTAAAGTATTTTTAATTGATGCCATTGCTACTACTGTTGGAGCAATAATGGGAGTTTCTACTGTAACAGCATACATTGAAAGTTGCACAGGGATAGAAGAAGGTGGCAAAACCGGGCTTACAACAATAGTAACAGGAATAATGTTTTTTATTGCAATATTCCTTTCCCCATTATTTATTGCCGTTCCTGCTAGTGCAACCGCTGCAGCACTAATATATGTAGGATTTTCAATGTGTAGAGAAATAATAAAAATTAATTTCTCTAATATAAGAGAAAATGTTTCAAGTTTTTTAATACTTTTTTTAATTCCCTTAACATACAATATCTCTTCGGGAATAAGCATTGGAATAATATTTTATGTCATCATAAACATGATACTTAATTTATTGGAAAATAAAAAAAATAAAATCTCTCCAATAATGATAATATTGTGTCTAATATTTATTATTAAATTTATTTATGGTTATTAATTGATTTGCTATTTATAAAAAAAATTTAAAATTTGCTATTTTAACAAACTAAATTATAAATCATGAAAAAAGCTTTTATCGTCACAATATTTCGCTTATTGAGCAACTTTATAAAGTCTCGCATAAAACTAAAGAACTACATATTTCTTTAAAAATCTTTCAAAATTATTAAAACCTTCAAAATCAAAATTTTGTAATTTTTAAGTCAAATTATTACCTAATTTTGTTTATATTTAGAATACCTAAATTCAATTTATTAGCGATTTTTGGAATAAGTTTTATTCTTTTGAGAATAAAACTTATAGTTAAAATCATTTATCCTTATTAAAATGAATTTTAATAATTTTTTTTAAAATAAAAAAATAAAAGTCAAGAAAAACTTCTTGACTTTATATTGACTTTATTTTTACAGTTACTTTTTTAAAACAAATTAATCTTATAATATTAATCCTAATTAAGATTTTTTTGGACTTTCTGCTACAACAGGACTTGTAAGCTCTTTGATTGAATTAATCAATGCTTCTTTAGCTGCTTTTGCTAAGTTTTCCACTGATTTAAATAATTTTTCAAATTCTGCAGCACCCTTATCTTTATCCCCATTTGTTTTTAAAATAGCTTTTTTTGCATCAGCATCGCTAGCGTTCTCTTTACCAAGATCCCCGTTACTATCTTGTAGTTTTTTAGTAAATTCTTTGGAATGTTTCTTAGCCTCTTCAATTTCTACCTTCAATTCTTCTAAATTTTTCAATCCATTTAATTTTTGTGTTATTAGGCTTGATATTGCATAGGCTCCTGCTAACAATGATCCGTTGTGATCTTGTAAGGCTCCTAAAGCATTTTGCTCTATTTTTTTACCAATAGCTTTAGTAGCAAGTTCATCTATAGATGAAATCAAAGTCTCAATTTCTTTCACGGCCAGTACAAATGCATTAGAATCTGTAATTTTTTTACTTATCTCTGTAAGATTAGGACCTTTTGCAGACTCATCAACAGGATTAGTAGATGCAGAATCCCCACTTTTCCCTGAATTATTACAAGATATAAATAAAAATAAAGTCATTAATATCGCACTTAATGTATTCTTTTTCATTAATTTGTGCCTCCTTTTTATTGAATTATTAGTTCAACAATTTTTCTTTTCAATTTTTTATATAAAAAAAATAATTTTTCAAAATTATTCAAGAAATCATTTTGAAAAATTATTCAAGAAATCATTTTGAAAAATTATTCAAAATGTTACAAATTAGTTATCTTAAATTAATTTTAAGATTGAAAGAAGCAAAGTTTAATATGTTATAATTAATTGAAATATGCTTTAATAAGAAAACTTTTATTAATTTTAAGGAATTGTATTATGAATGCTCGAGCAATACTTGTATTAGATTTTGGCTCCCAATATAGTCAGCTAATTGCAAGAAGAATTAGAGAAATTGGAGTTTATACAAAAGTAATGCCTTACTGTACCCCTTTAAAAGAAATTGAAAATATGAACATCGCAGGAATAATACTAAGTGGGGGGCCAGATTCTGTTTATTCAAAAGAAGCTCCTACCTTGAACATGGAAATTTTTAATTTAAAAATACCTGTTTTGGGAATATGTTATGGGATGCAACTAATTGTTAAATTATTTGGAGGCCTAGTATCTAAAGACTATAAACAAGAATATGGGAGCTCTGAAATCTTTCTAAAAGATGAAAAATCTATTTTATTTTCAGAACTTCCAAAAAAATTTCAAATGATTATGAGTCATGGAGATAGTATTGAAAAAATCCCCAACAATTTCAAACAGTTAGCTTTTACAAACAATTGTATTGCTTCTATATCAAATGAAACTCAAAAAATTTATGGTCTACAATTCCACCCAGAAGTAACTCATTCCGAATTTGGTGAGCAAATACTTAAAAATTTTGTTTTTAAAATTTGCCAAGCTCAAACTAATTGGTCATTAGAAGGTAGTATAGAAACCATTGTAGAAAAAATTAAACTTAAAGTAGGCAGCAAAAAGGTTATTTTAGGACTTTCTGGCGGTACAGACTCTTTAGTTTGTGCATTGCTTATAAAAAAGGCAATAAAAGAAAATTTAATCTGCGTTTTTGTAAACACCGGCTTATTGCGTAAAAATGAAGATAAAAAAATACTAGAATTAATGCATCAATATGATTTAAATATAAAATACATTGATGCTTCTGAAAAATTTTTGAACCATTTAAAAAATGTAAGTGATCCTGAAGAAAAAAGAAAAATAATAGGAAGAGAATTTGTAAATGTTTTTGAAAAAATTACTCTAGAAGATAAAAATATAGAATATTTGGCTCAAGGAACAATTTATTCTGACGTAATTGAATCTAAATCAAAAAATACTTCTTCAAAAATTAAATCTCATCACAACGTGGGGGGACTTCCAGATAAAATGCGCTTAAAACTTTTGGAACCTTTGAATGAATTTTTTAAAGATGAAATAATTCAAATCGGAATAAATCTGGGCATTAAAAAAGAAGCTCTTTATAGGCATCCATTTCCAGGCCCAGGACTAGCTATAAGAATAATTGGAGAAATAACACAGGAAAAGATAAATATTTTGCAAGACGCAGACAATATACTAACAGAAGAGCTTTTTATAAATGATTTATATTATAAAATAAGACAAGCATTTGTTGTATTGCTGCCTGTAAAATCTGTAGGCGTAATGGGGGATCAAAGAACATACGAATACACAGCTGTCATTAGATGTGTAAATACTCAAGATTTCATGACTGCAGAATGGACTGAACTTCCTTATAATTTTTTAAAAAAAGTTTCTTCAAGAATAATTAATGAAGTTAGGGGTATAAATAGAGTTTGCTATGATATATCTTCTAAGCCTCCGTCAACCATAGAATGGGAATAATAAAAACAATAAAAGGAAACTTTATGAGAAATAAGATAATAAAAGAAGCTTTAACTTTTGATGATGTGTCTTTAATTCCAAGAAAATCCTCTGTATTGCCCAGTGAAGTTAGCTTAAAAACACAATTAACAAAAAACATTTCCTTAAATATACCATTTTTAAGCTCAGCTATGGATACCGTCACAGAAAGCCAAATGGCAATAGCTATTGCTAAAGAAGGAGGTATAGGAATTATACATAAAAATATGTCAATAGAGGATCAAAAAAAAGAAATAGAAAAAGTAAAAACATACAAAATTCAAAAAACTATTAAGAATGCAAACGAACAAGTAACCAAAATACTTGTACCAAAACAAGAGCTAAAAGAATCCGAGATATGCAAAAATGCAAAATGCGAAGAAGATTTTCCTAATGCATGCAAAGATTCGAATAGTAGGTTAAGAGTAGGCGCTGCTGTTTCCATTGATGTTGATACCATAGAACGAGTTGAAGAGCTTGTAAAAGCACATGTAGATTTACTTGTCATAGACTCTGCCCACGGTCATTCTACAAGAATACTAGAACTTATCAAAACAATTAAAAATAAATATCCAAACCTAGACCTTATTGCTGGCAACATAGTAACTGAAGAAGCCGCATTAGATTTAATCAATGCGGGAGCAGACTGTCTAAAAGTGGGAATAGGTCCAGGTAGTATATGCACAACAAGAATCGTTGCGGGAATTGGCGTTCCCCAAATAACAGCAATCTGTGATGTTTATGAGGTTTGCAAAAACACAAATATTTGCATTATAGCAGATGGTGGAATCAGGTTTTCAGGAGATGTTGTTAAAGCCATCGCAGCAGGAGCTGACAGCGTAATGATAGGCAATCTTTTTGCAGGCGCAAAAGAATCTCCTTCAGAAGAAATAATTTACAATGGAAAAAAATTCAAATCTTACGTTGGAATGGGTTCTATTTCTGCTATGAAAAGAGGTTCCAAATCAAGATATTTTCAACTTGAGAACAACGAGCCTAAAAAATTGGTTCCTGAAGGAATTGAAGGCATGGTACCGTATTCCGGGAAATTAAAAGATATTTTGGCTCAATTAAAAGGTGGATTAATGTCTGGAATGGGTTATTTAGGAACAAGCACAATATCTGATTTAAAAATAAATTCTAGATTTGTAAAAATAAGCCATTCTTCATTAAAAGAATCCCATCCCCACGATGTTTTTAACATAACATAAAGATACAAAAATATTTATTTCTTATTTTTGTTTATAGCCAAATCAAAAGATCTAGCTATCAACTATTTACAATTAAAAATTAATTAAAAAAATAAAATAAACATAAATCATTTAATTGGCTTTATTTCAGATAAATTAAACCTTTCCGAAATATTTGGCTCCCAGCCTTTCCACTTGTCGTTCCTAAAAAGATAACTAGAAGAAGCTACATTAATAAATATACCGGGGAAATCTTCTTCGATTATTATTGCTTCTGCTTTTTTTAGAATTTCCTGTCTTTCAGAAATATTTCTTTCGTGATCTGATTTTATTAAAAGTTTATCATATTCAGAATTTGAATATCCATAAGATGAAAAATATGTGTTTTCGGTTTTAAAGATGCTTAAGAATGTCATGGGATCAGCATAATCTCCTGACCAACCTGCTCTTATTATTTCATAATTACCATTTACCCTACTATTTATGTATGTTGACCATTCTTCATTCTCAAGCTGAACATCAATATTTAAGTTTTTCTTCCACTGATTTTGAATAAATTCAGCAATTTTTCTCTGACTATCATTTGTATTGTACTTTACTTTCAATAAAGGGAAATTTTTACCATTAGGGTACCCTGCATCCACCAAAAGCTTTCTTGCCATTTCAGCATCAAATAAGCTTAAATTACTTTTGTACGAGTAATCAATATAATCTGGAGTTGCTCTTCTTGTAGGAATAGAACTATCATTAAGAACGCTTTCTGTTAAAGTTTTTCTATCAATAGCAAGAGATAGAGCCTTTCTAACTTTAACATTGTCAAGCGGTTTTACTTTGGTATTCAAAGAATAAAAATAAGTCGAATTGATCCCTATTGAATAATAATCATCTCTAAGCTTAAGATCTTTAAGTAAATCTGGTGAAATATTGTTAAAAATTGCATCTAGTTCATCATTTAAATACATATTATAAGCTGTAATACTATTATCTGTAGTAAAAAATATGATACTATCAAGAGCAACATCTTTAGATTTATAATATTTGTTGTTCTTTTCAAGAATAACCTTTTCATTTAAAACTCTAGATTTTAATTTGAAAGGACCACTAACAACCATATTCTCAGGATTTGTCCAGCTTTGCCCATATTTTTCAATAACGTGCACTGGTACGGGAATAAATGTTTGATGCACCAACATATCAAGAAAATATGGTTTTGGAGATTTTAGTGTTATTTCTAAAGTTTTCTCGTCAAGAGCTTTAATTCCAAGATCAGACTCATTTACTTTGCCATCAAAATACTCTTCTGCATTTTTTATAGCAGACTTAATCATGCTAACAAGAGATGATCCGGTTTCTTTATCTAAAATTCTAAGATAAGATTTTCTTATCCCCTCGGCAGTGATGGCAACTCCATCGCTCCAAACAAGATTATCTCTTAAATAAAACGTATAAACTATTCCTTCATTAGAAATATTCCAACTTTTAGCAAGTCCTGGCCTGTATCCTCCGGTTCTGGGATCTCCATCTAAAATACCAAGAAACATTTGACTTACAATCTTTGATCCAATCGTATCGTTTATTAACTGAGCATCTAAAGTAGCAGGTTCACTTCCAATATTTAGCTTAAACACCAATTTTTGCCCATCATTTTCCTTAACGCAAGCAATAAATAAGATTGCATTGAAAAATAACAAAGCTTTTAACTTTTTTATCAATATTCTCATATTAAGCATCCTTACAAGTTTTTATAAATTTAAATTTTGCCTATATTTTATTATATATGAAATGTAATTTCACATTAACATTATTAAAGGCATTTAAACTATTGCTTAAAACAAAAACTTATAATTTATTTCTCATTAAAATGACATCTATTATATTTTGATCTTTAATTTTTATCAGGGGTATATTCCAATTATTAAAATGTTATTTTTTTAAACCAAAATTCGTATTTTACATTGATAGTTCCTTCTTCTATAGGAAGTACACAATAATCCATAAAAACTAGCATTTTTCTGAAAACTAAAAATCATTAAAATAAACAAAATAGTTGTTCTTATATTAAAAAAATTACAATCTTTCATTGTTCCCTCTCCAATGGTTATTCTATAAATAAGATCTATATTAGACTTATTATTTTTTAATAAAAAAATAAATTAATATTGAATTTTAAAAAATTAGAATTAAATTGTAATTTGTAAATTAAATTTCATATTTAACACTTCCTTTGTGGCAATAAAAGTTCTTATAAAGAGAACTTTATTGCTTTTAAAGCACCTTTTTCAGGATGTTAAAACATACGAAATCTTTATTTTGCATTTTCAGCAATTTGCTGCAATCCTGAGCAAAAGTTTTAACCAAGAAACCTTAAAAAAGGAATTTAAAAATTTATAAATGCTTTAAATTATTTATAATACATGTATAATAAAATTTACTACCCAATAAATAATTAGGGAATAAAAAGAAATTTTGAAAATCACATAAACAAAAGATATATTCATAACAATAAAAGAATTTAATTCATAGGTCTTGAAACTAACTTTTTGGCCCCTAAAAATAGACTTATGGGTATTTTCAAAATGCTCACAATATTAATGGGAAAATATTAAATAATTTGTAAAACGAATTTTATGAATCTAATTTTTTAAAAAATTAGATTCATAAAATAATAATTAATTCATTAAAAATTGTTTGCAATGATCTAATAAAAAATATATTATTATGTTCATTAATCTATAATTTTTTTTACCAAAGGAGAGGGATATGGAATTATATCGAGATCAATCGAAATTTTTAAAATTGCTGGTATTTTTTTTATTAATATCTTGCAATTCTTTAAACGTTGAGCACGATCAATTTGGAAAAACATTTAGAATATACCAAAGTTTAAACAAAAATGCGGAACTTAAAGGGATTTTTAATTATAAAACAGGAATAACTAAAATAGTTTTATATACAAGATTTAGGAATCATAGTATAACAGAGCATACTCATTTGTTATTACCGGATGGAACTAGAATTGAAGGAAAAATAAGCCATAAAAGAGATAATAACCATTTTTTTGGTAATTGGATTAACTATTCTTCATTTGTTCTACCTAAGTCCTTATTAGAAAAGATGATAAAAGAAGAAGATGCTTCTTATAAGAACGATACGGTTAAAATTAAAATTGGATTAGAAGATTTAAGTTTGAAAAAATATAAAATTTTGGATTTCTTAGTAATGATTGAATCAATTGAAAATAAAGATTATAAAAATTAATTTTTATAATCTTTATTGGTTATTTTATTTCCTGTTTGAAATAAAAATTCTAATTCAATAGTATTTTTATAAAGGATATAAATCTTTTTTGATAGTTTGTAAATATGACAAAGGCTACCTTATGGTAGCCAACTTATTATTCTAATCAAACAACAAGAGCGAGACATTGCATCTCAATCTATATAGATTATTATATAGTATTTTATTTTTTTGTAAAGTGTTTTTGAAACATTTTTTGAATGCAGAATCACTTTATGGATTCAATATATTATTTTTTAAAATTGTCATATTTGTTTTTAATATTTGTAAGTAGTTCTTGATTGTTGTAATATAAATCTTTTAGTAAAAAGCTAACAAAGCTAGTATTTGATTTATAAAAATTAAAACTTTTCTCGTCTTCAATTTTTAACTTAAAGGATTTATTTAATGTGCTTTTTGAAGCATCTATGATACCATTACTCTCTAAAATTTGTATAGCATGCTGTACTCCTTTTTTTAAAATTAATTCGTAATTAATTTTACCACTATCAATTCCTATTGCTAATTTAATATATCTATAAACGGTAGTTTTTGCCATATTATAATCTTTTATGAAATGGCTAAAGCTTTTATATTTGTCTATAGCATAATATTTATTATCGTTAATTTCTTTTAAGATTCGGGCTGTTTCAATTTTATTATAGGATTCCTCTTTTATCAAAATTTTTAGTTTCTCTTTTAATTTTAAATATCTAGATTCTCTGGTTTTTTTAATTTCATTTTTATTGAGTTCAACTCTTTTAACAATTTCTATTTTTTTATTTAATTTCATAGTTTGTTTCATCCCCATAGAATACTTTCAAATTAGTTCCATATGGAACTTTTAGTTCCATATGGAACTAATTTGAAAGTATTCTTAAAAAATTTTCAATTATATTCTCATAGGCTTTATAATAATCCTCATTAGAGTTGAAATTTTCTCTATAAAAAATGGTTTTGCGTAAATTATCCCTTTTGGGTACGCTTCCTAAAAATCTATTCTTGTATTCAAATTCAATAAGATTTTTAAGTTCTTTGTCAATATTTTGCCTTTCAACGAATTTGGTTATTAGATAGAATATTGGTAAATCATTTCTAAAAAGATCGTGAAGTCTATGTGTTATTAGCTCTAGACTTTCAATTGCCCATTGATCAGTTGGTAAGGGTATAATTAGATAGTCTGTAACTATCAAGCTATTATTAAGCAAACTTCCAAGTGTAGGTGCTGTATCCATTATTATAAAGTCATATCTATCCTGAATGAAGCTTAAAAATATTTTTAGCAAATTTTCTTTTAATGAAATACTTTCTTCATTAAATTTACTTAAATCTATATGACTTGCTATGAAATCTATGTCATTATTTATTTTAATTATTGAATTTTCTATATCTATTTCTTTTTTAAGAACTTTATATATATTAATGTTTTTTAAGCTAAGATTTTTTTTTCTTATAGATTTTATGTAAAAACTTGTACTACTTGCTTGTGGGTCTAAATCTATCAGTAATATTTTGTTATTTTTTTTTGAAAGTATGTTTGTAAACATCAGTGATGTTGTGCTTTTTCCTACTCCCCCTTTTATTGATGCTATTGTTATTATTTTTGATTTTTTTTTATCCAATTTAGTATTCCTTTATTGCTTTCATAGTTTTTGCCATAAAATTTATGTATTTCTTCCTCAATTTTCAAAGTTCTTTCTAAAAGAGACTTGTAAAAGATTTTGTTTTTGTTTTTATTTTTGGTGAATATGTATAGACTTCTTAGGTAACAAAAAACACTGCCTTTTTTGAACCTGAATTCTGTGTAAAATATTTTTTTTAATTTTACAGTTTTTTTTGTTCCTTCTTCTGAATAATTTATAATAAATGGTTTTGAAAGGTTTATAAAGCCATAAAAGATTCCTAAAAATTTGTCGCTTTCTTTTATTGAAAATAAATGAAAGCTTTCGTATTTTTTTTTATTAAAAACGTTTCTAAGACATAGCCAAAATTTTCCCTTTTTTGGTTTTGCTTCAAAATTGTTTATCATGCTGAAAATTTTAGTATGATAAATAATTTTGTTTTCTAATTGTTCAATTTTGTTGAAAAAATTTTTCTTTGTTTCTTTGTTTTTCATTTTATTTTTTTGACTTTACTTTGAAATTTTTTTATCATATTTTTGATTTTTTATTAGATTTCTTATTAATACAATAGCATTTTTTATGTTATTTGATGTATGGTTTTTTGGTTTTTTTTCGAATTTTATTTTGTTTTTATTTTTAAACTTTTCTATTAGTTCGTTGAAATCTGTGTTTTTAAAATTTTTTGCCATGAACCATACTTTTTTTTTCTTTTTTTCTAAATTTCTTTTAAAAAATTTTATGATTTTTGTTTCTTCATATTCGCATAGCTCTTCCATAAAGTCTTTTAAGTTCCATAATGAATTTTTATAGCTTATGATGTTTCCTGTGATTTTTTTGATCTCTTCTAAGTTTATTTTTTTTGATTTCTTCTTTATTTCTTTTTCTAAGAAATTTATAGTTTTTTTTATGTTTTGTTTTTTAAAATAATGTTTAGAATTCTTATATTTTTTACTTATATCATTACTTAATACATGTGAAGTTATTTGATATGAAATTTTATAATTTTGAGATTCTTCAATTATTTTAAATTTTTTTAGTTCTTTGTTTTTTGATTTTTCATGTTTAATTTTTTTATTAATAAAATATGCTGTACTGATAATTTTTTTGGCCAATTTTTCAAGAGCTTTGTTTATTGTATAGTAAGTAAAGCTACCATTGTTTTTCCCAAGTGGATTGAAATGACTTTTAATTAATCCTAAATTTTCAAAAATTTTTATATCATTTTGTATTGTTCTTTTAGTAACCCTTTTAAAACCTTTTTTTTCCAATATAGAATTCGTCATTGCTACAACATTGCTTAGAGAATATTTTTTTTTAGATATGAAGTAGTTAACGCTTAGTTTTTGGATTACCCAAAATATTTTCAATCTTCGATCTACTACTTTATTGAAAGGCATCTTATTGGTTGTTAATTGATACATTTTAAGCTCCTATCGTTTGATCTTTTATTGCATTAAGCATTGAAATTAATGATAATACACTTATTTAAAAAAGTAAAGTTTCATTGGTGAATTTACAATCAAGTAGACATAAATTTTAACTTATTGAATCTTGCTTATTTGATTGTAAATTTTTTATACAATGATCCACTTCTTTTAAAAATTTTAAAAGAAGTGGTTTGTATATTTCAAATGTGAATTCACCCTTTTCACCATAAGATTTTAATTTTAAAATAATATCTTTTTCAATGTTTTTTGTCAGCTCGATTATTTTTTTTGGACTTAATACTATATTTAATGTTTCTTTTATTGTTTTTGAATCCTTTAAAGTTCTCATAGGAGGCTCAATTTTTAATTTTCTATCATTTTCATCATAAATGGAGTTTAAAAAACGTAATTGATCAGAGTATAAGCTTAAATTTAAAAACAGGATATTTAAATTTTCACAGGGGTAATAATTTGCTATAACAAATGTTTCGTAAGTTTCTGCGGGTGTGTTTGATTTTTCAAATAATTTTGGAATTTTCATGCTGTAGATGTAATAATCCTCTATTTCATTATATTCTGTTTTAAGCTCTGTTTTTTCAATTTCAATTTTTCTATTATCAATACGCTTTTGTAATATATTTTTAGATATTTTAGCTTCTTTATCAAAATCTGTTAAATATTCTAAAATATAGTCCTTATTAAATTTTGTACTATGTGATACATTCCAATTGTCCTGAAAGTCAATGTTAATGTATTCCCCTATACTTTTATCGTAAATGTGGGTTAATAGATCTCTTGAATTAGTTAGTGAAATGCTGATAATGCTTTTATTAAAGCTTGATTTTATTTTAAGCTCGGCTTTATATTTTAAATAGTTAATTTTTTCTTCATTTATCAAGATACTTTCAGGATTTATTTGCAATCCTTTTTTTTTGATGTAAATATTAACTTTAAAATTTTCTTTTTCTGTTAAAGGATTATATATTCCCACAATAGATATTTTATTGTCATAATTCCTGCTTATTATTGAGTCTTCTTGAAATTTAAGTTTTCCTAATTTATGACTTGTATCATGTAGATTGAAATTACCATTTGAGATGGATTTGCAACCCAAAATTAATAAAAATAAAGAAATGTTTTTTAGGTATTTCATTTTTTATTCCTTAAGTGCTTTTATATAAATGTAATTCTAGTGCAATTATTACATTCTTTTTGATTTTAATTATTGAAGAATTTGTTATACTTTTTATGTAAGCTTTTTATTAATATTAGTATATTTCATGAGAAATCTTAGATGAAAATAAAAAATAATTTTCTTTTTACCTTTATTATTTTTTTATTTTCATGTAATATTAGCGTTTCTTCAATTTTTATTAAGCCTTTAGATGAAGCAATAAAAATTGAGATTGGTTTATATGAATCGTTAGGAAATGGTAAATTTAAAACCGGTATTCATACTAAAGATTACTTTGACTCTATTAAAGATATTAGTTATTATTCCTATTTTTTTATTTTAGATAAATTTAGTAATAATATTGTAATGAAATTGGTTTTAATTTCTAAAAAAGCAAGTTTATTAACCTATGATTTTGGTATTTTTTTTGATCATAAATTTAAATTAACAATTTCTAATTTAAATTCAAATGAGTCTGAATTTAACATTATTAATAGTTTGAACAAAAAAATTGTTTCAAGTAATGATATTAATAGCAACATTTTGAATGTTGCCACTATTATTTTAAATTTGGATGATATAAAAGCTATTAATCGGGATTTTGAACTTAAAAATTATATTGATGATCTTAATTCCACTACTAATGAATTTATATATTTTTTTAACAGTTCTAAAAATTTCGATCTAAAAGAGTCTTACATTACTGTTTATTATTATGTCTTTAAAGCAATTGAAAAATTTTTACAATAAACAAACTTTTATTAAGGTATTTATTTGTTTTCTATTATTTTGAATTTTTCCCAAGATTCTATTTTTTCAAGTAAATATATTTCTTCATTGACTATTTTACCAACTACATTTGTAAGGCCATTATTTGGAGTATCTTTTAGTGATATTTGAAGTTCTCCTGCATAACCTAAATATTTTGAAGAATCTATCAAGATGTCTCCTTTTTTGATTTCATTTGGGGAATGCACAGGAAATTTTTTATTATTGTAGTATGCTCTTGGCATAGTTGATCGAATTCTATAAGAATTAATATCTCCTCTATTAAAATGTAAATTTTCAAGTATTATTTCTTTTTCCACTGAAGTTGCTTTTGGATTTATGTCTGCTTTGAGTTCTAAAATATTTCTATTTACTTTTGATACTTTTTTTAGTTCTGTTTCACTTGGAAAACAATTAGAAATTAAGACGGTGTCTATTCCTTCTTTGAAAAGATCTTTTGCCTGGGTTTCTATATCTTTAGATCTGTGTGATTCTAGTGTAGGAACGCCCTCTTTTTCTTTTCCTCGTGCGCATTCTTCTGCATTAGTAGAACTAATAAATGCGGCTGTTGGGATTGAATAATGTTTAAATATTTTTGTTGTTTCTTTAAAGAAAGTCCTTGAAAGTCCTGTATATTTGTGGGGATAAAAATTATGACATCCAAGCAAATTTTTTATATTGGGCTTAAAATACATTATTGTGTCAATATGTTTATTTATATTACTTATGTTAAGTTGAATCTTAAGGTCAGAATCGTTAAAAGTCATTAATGATTCTTCAATTCCTGTAAATGTATTGTCTAATCTAATTGCCCAAGCACCAAGTTTTTTGAAATAATCTAGTTTTGGACAATTCCTAAGATCTGAAAGATCGATTTCCAATTCTTTGAAAATTTTTGGACTTACATCAATAATAGGTTTCATTCCGTTCTTATTTGCAATGTCGAGCAATTCTTTGAACATGTCAAATTCATTTCCGTTAATATAGAGTAAAGAGGTAAATACTTGAGTAAATCCAAAATGGGCACTTTTCTCAATATATTCGATAATTTTATTTTTAGGGCTTACATTAGGGTATATTGATATTCCAATTTCTTTCATTTTAACCTTCTTCAAAAAGAACTTTTATTATTAAATGCGTTAATTGCAAGTTGTAATACTTTCCCGCCATTCATTGTTCCATAATCGATTGTGTTAATTATTTCGATTGGAATTCCCTTGGGTTTTGTGATTTCTTCAAGTCTTTTTTTATTGAATCTTGACTGTGGCGCAAGTAAAACAACATCAAAGTGGTCAATAACTTCGCCAAGTCGTGTCTCAGCAATAGCCTCGATTTTTGCATTTATATTATTTGCTTTGGCATATTTTTCAATTCTTTGTAATAGCATACTTGTGGACATTCCGGCTCCACATACAAGCAGTATATTCATATTTTCTCCTATTTTTTTATTTCATTTATTATTTTGTAAACATTGATCAATTCTTCAAAAATGCTTAATTCTGAAATTGCAGACATTAGATGATCTTCAGCATGAATTAAAATAAAAGGTGTTTTAACAGAGCTTGGATTAGTAGCGGATTGCTGTATTATTGCTCTGTGTGTTTCATGAGCCTTTGCAATAGAGTTTTTACTTTCTTGTATGGTAAGCTCTGCTTTTTCATAGTCTTTGTTTTTAGCGTATTCTAAAGCTTCTCTTAGAAAGCTTTTAGCTTCACCAGAGTACGCTACAACAGGCATACTTATTTTATCTATTAATTCTTCTATGCTATATGTTTTTTTATTCATATATAAAAGATCCTCCTTTGATTTATAAATAAATAATTAATATTGTTTAATATATCTTATAATATATTATATTATAAGATATATTTAAAATAAATAATTTATTTTAAATATATCTTATAAGGATTTTTTTGATATAATTATTATTAATTGAATTAAATTACAATTTATATTACAAATCGTTAATTATAACTTTTAATTAGTTTTTATTGGAGGATGGTTTTCATGAATTTTCAAGATTTTATTGAAACTACTTTAGTTCCTATTGCTAGTAAAATTGGTTCAAATAAATATTTAATTGCTTTAAGAGATGGTTTTACTTTTTCTATGCCTTTTTTGATAGTTGGTTCTTTTATTTTGCTTTTAGTTAATTTGCCCTTTACAGATTCTCAAACATTGTTGTATCAACAGTGGTATGTTGATTTAATGGCTAAATATAAAGGAAATCTTGTTCAGCCATTTTATGTAAGTATGGGCATTATGTCCATATTTGTTGTTTTTGGTATTGGTTATAACTTATCCAATCATTATAAGCTTAGTGGAATTACAGGGGGATTTTTATCTCTTTATACATTTTTAATTTTAGCTGGGCAATCAGATTGGATACCTTACGGTGGAGATACTGCTAAATGGGGAATTCAGCCTAATGGATGGTTTCCTGTAATTGATGCAAGATATTTTAGCGCTCAAGGGGTATTTACAGCCATTATTTCTGCTATTTTTTCTGTTGAAGTTTATAAATTTTTAGTTCAAAAAAATATGGCAATTAGGCTTCCAGAGTCTGTTCCGCCTGCTGTTTTAAAATCTTTTGAAGCTTTAGTTCCTGTTATTGTACTTTCAATTGTAGCTCAAAGCGTTAATGTTGCCATTCAAAGTTCGGTAGGAAGCCTTTTCCCCGAAATAATTATGAACATGTTTCGACCTGTTTTGCAAATTAGTGATACTTTAGTTGGGACCTTAACGATTTCTTTTATTGTTCATATGTTATGGTTTTGTGGTCTTCATGGTACTAATGTTATTATTGCTCTACTTAATCCCATAATTCTGACAAATCTTGATTCTAACATTAGGGCTCTTTCTGACAATCTTCCACTTCCTCATATTTTAGCGGGAGGATTTCTTGATTCGTTTGTGTATATTGGTGGTAGTGGCGCAACTTTAGGTCTTGTTATTGCTATGATGCTTAGTAAATCTCAACATCTAAAGGCCATAGGTAGACTTTCATTTGCGCCCGGTCTTTTTAATATCAATGAACCTATTATGTTTGGGGCACCAATAGTTTTAAATCCTATATTAGGGATTCCCTTTTTACTTATTCCTATGTTTAATATAATTGTTGCGTATACTCTTACTAATTTTGGAATTATTGAAAGAGTCAGAACCTTGACTCCATGGACAACCCCCGCTCCTATTGCAGCTTTTTTTTCTACAGGGCTTGATATTAAAGCGTTTGTTCTAGTTTTATTATTATTGATTATTTCGGTATTTATGTATTTGCCCTTTATAAAGGCATATGATAAGGTTTTGCTTTTACAAGAAAAAGAATAGCAAATTCTTTTGAATTGCTATTGTAAAGCTTATGGTGGAAATATCAAAGAGCTATTTATAAATAGCTCTTTTTTAGGCAATAAAAGAATTTATTTAAAATTTTGAATTTTATTATTTGTGTTTTAAATCAACAGAAAGATTGGCTGGCATAAATGGAACATCTCTTTGTTGATTTTTATGTAGTTTAGTACAATATTGCACGATTTAAGTTGATATATAGGTAGGTTTTTAGAAAATCAAAAATTTTTTACTTAGCTAAAAATTTTAAACTTGGTATAATTGAGTTAATATGCCTCCAAAAGTGAAGATAAAAAATGATCTTGAAATATTTAGAAAAGAATTAGAAATTTTATATACTAAATATCTCAATAATGAACTTTCGTATTTAAAATTGAAAGAAAAACTTAAAATTCTTTCAGAAAATCATAAAACTATTCTTTTTAGAAAAGATAAATTTACAAATCGTTCAATAATATTAAATCTTTCGAAAACTCGTAAAATAATTAAAGAATATATTAATCTTTCAGTAATCGAAAAGATTAAAAGAGATAATACTTTTTTATTTTTTTGGAAATCAAAAAAAATAAAAGAATTAAAAAATATAGGAATTAAAGACCAGAAAAAAATAGAAGAGTTGATATTTTTAAATCAAATTAATAATGAGAAACCCTATTTTCAATATTTTATAGATTTGTTTGTAACTCCAAAATGGTTAAATGATTATGCTCATAAATATAAAATTGAAAAAATTAATAGCTATAGAAAAGAACAGATATTTGTTAAAATTAATTTAAATACCTATATTGAGATAATTAAGCTTTTATTAAATCAAAACCGAGATATTAGATTGAAATTTTATGGAGTTTTAATGGCAATAGGTCGTCGTCCCGTTGAAGTAATGAAGCTTTCTCAATTTTATATCGCGGGTAAAAATCATATTCGTATGGAGGTTATTGCAAAAAAGCGAGAAAATAATGTTCTTAATGAAGTTGTTTTTCCAGTTTTTGCAGATCCCGAATTGATAATTGATTCTATAAAAGAAATACGCTACATGGAGCAAACCGAAAATCTTACTAAAGAGCTAATCTCTTCAAATCTTGCATACAGTTATAATAGATTGTTTCGTCAAATTTTTAATAATATTTTTGCTCCTGAAGAATCTGTTTATTTTTGTAGAGCTATTTATTGTAAATTTTCTTATCTTGCATTTGCGCCCAAAAACATGGAAATGAATTATTGGATAACAAAAGTTTTAGGGCACGAGCCAAGCGACATAACAACAGCGTTTCATTATAATCGGTATGTTTTGGATAATTTAGATGATAAGGCAGACAACAATTTATTAAAATTGCTTAATCAAAGAATTTATACATATGTTAGGCGTAAAGCCACCTATTCTATTCTTACAATGGATCGTTTAGAAAGTTTAATAAAAGAACCGTGTATGTTTGATGATAATTATATTAAAACATTGATTGTAATTAAAGATTTGATGTTGAATGATAATTTAGAAACTTTAGCAATGGTTAGAGGATTGAATGTTAAAATTCGCAAAGCTTTTAAAGCTACATATGGGTACAATTATAACTACATAAAACTTACAGAATATTTATCAATAATTTTTAATTATAAGCTATAGTTTTTGCTTTTTTAAATCTTATTTATTGTTAATACATTTAGAGAATATTAGGAAATATTTTATTAATAAGATATTATAATATAATTGATATGAAAATAGGTCTTCGTTATTTCTTTAAAAAAATTTTAAAATCTAATGACAATAGAACAATTTATATTTCTTATCTTTATGATAAGTTGGCTTCAGTTAAGCCAGCAGGAGATTGGCTTAAAATTTATTTTAAGGATTCCAAAAGAGGTAAAAAATATTTTATTCTTTTTAATAGGGATGGTTCAAATGGTAGTTTTATTTCGTGTAGATTTTTAAAAACAGATTGTAATTGTGGTCTTGATATTAAATTTTCTGATGGCAATTTGAATATCTTTTGCAGAAATAGAAAGTCTTTGGAATTTTTGAAATTTAAAGTTGAACATTTTTTTAGGGGTGCTGTGTCTTACTCTAAAAAAAATAATTCTGATGAGAGCAGTACTAAACTAAAGTCTAAAAAAGTTAAAGTACTTGACAGACTAGAAGCAAGGTCTAATAATAAATTTTAAAGTTATTAAATTGAAAAGGATAGTTTTCATCTAAAGTTTGTTTTTCAATATTTTCAATGTTTGAATACTTATTCCCATTTTTTAGTAATTTTTCAAATTTTTTTATTTGTTCTTTAGTGTTAAAAAAAGCTACAATTTCTACTCTTCCGTCGTTTAGATTTTTTACAAACCCTTTTAGTTTCATATTATTTGCTATTTGCTCTGTAAAAAATCTAAAACCAACACCTTGGACTTTGCCAGAAATAAAATACTGCTGTTTGTACATTATTACCTTCTTTATATAAAATCTATCCAATAGAAAAATTTTGAA
>NZ_CP124036.1 GCF_030436345.1 [Borrelia] tanukii | reverse complement strand
AATTTATAATTGTTTAGTTTAAAATCCAATTCCCCAAATTGAAAAAACAATATCCTTTACACTTCATTTGACACATTTAATTACTTATAGTAAACTACATACAAATATATAGGGAGTAACAATGCTTATTGATGATAAAAATCAAGAATATTTTACTTTAAAAGAAGTACAAATCCTGCAAAATAAAAGCATAAAAAAAAATACCATTTATATAAAACTGCTTAGATTAGAAAAACAAGGGAAAATTATCCCCTATAAACCATCACAAAATATAAAAGCTTTCAAAAATTATGGGAAAAAAAATATTAATTTATATCCCAAAGAACAAATTTTAAAATATTTTATAACACCAAGCTTTTTAAAAAGCTACAATCCCAATAAACATTTCCCCAAGTATAATCTATTAGAATTGGTTAAAAATGCTATAACGTTTGAAGAGTTTGCAATAAAAATATATAAAAATCCAATAATATTGCCTAGTAAGTCCTACTATTTTAAAATTTTAAAAAAAACAAATCCTAATTATGTCTTAGATCTAGATCAATATGGCTTATTTAAAACATTGAATAAAAATTATATAGATAATATACTTTTTATTTTCAATTCAAAACCTAGAGAAAAAAGAATACATATCAACTGTGACAAATTAAGCAAAAAAAATAAAAAAAAGGAAACAAAAAAATTTTTTGGGTGGAAACTTTTCAAAAGATAGCATAGCTAAACCAACGCTTCAAGACACTTTATAATATTAATATTATAATACGCGCTTAATGAATGAAAATAATACAAAACTATCGATAAACAAAAATGAAATTTTTACAGAATTGAGATAAACTGAAATTTATCAGAAATTAAGGGAGGATTAAAATTTTTATGACATCTATAATAGTGTATTCATGCTTAACTCTGTGTATAGTATATTTTAGCATGCAACTTAAAACATTTTTTTCAAAATTAATCAGATTTTGTAAAAAATGTTTTAACATTTTTTTCTTATTACTAGAAATGTTAAAATTAATTTTTTATTTATTAATTATTAGAAATAAGTTTTATATAATAATATTAATATCAATAGCTTTAATTACAATTAATATTGTGATTTAAATCAAATCCAACTAATATCACTTAATTTTTAGAGCTGTATTTTAAATATCACAATTGCTGTACAATTTACTTAATGATATATATACTTTATGCAAAGAGGCTCGATATCACTTTGATTTATATCAAAATTGCCTTGCAAATTCATACAATTCTAAGTCATTAATACTTTTCCCAAACATTCCCTTTTCGCATACATTTCTCTAAAAGTAATTATTATACAAATGCTTGACTTAAGCTATGCACTACAAAGAACCAAACTATCAACCTTCTTTAAGAATAGAAATTCATCTTTATTCTTACTTGGATTAATACCAATACCTTTCTTATTTTTTTCATAATAATTTCTCCTTATCACTTAACATTTCGTTGTACAAAAATTTTACACATCTAAATACTTTTGAAAAATATTTTTTTACTAGTGTTAGGATATATTTTGTATTTATAAACTCTATTGACGCTCATTATTTTTTAAATAACTATATTTAATTCCCTTTACAAATTCATCTCCACCTAAATTCCATAGAAATTATAGATGGAGAACTCTTTGCTATTTTTTACTCAAAACACTTCTTTTTACAAGATCTTTCCTTGTTTTAAAATAAAAGCTTTAAAATAAGTTGAAACATAAAATAATAATTTATTCTAAGCCATCAATAATCAAATATTTTCTTATTGGAAAACCTTAATCGACGCATCAAAGCATTTAATAATAAACCTCTAATAAAATTATTATTTCTTAGAAGTTTCTATATATTCCATAATCAAAGTTCTTATAAAACCAGAAGCTGTTAATCCCTTTTTATCTAAAATAGAATAAAATTCAACCCAATATTCATATTTCAATCCTACACTTATTTGTTTGATCGTCATCTTGGATCTACCAGGCTTAACATTTGAGATACTATTACCAATAACATCATTGTCGGCACGAAAAGCAAACTTGGATTTGCTAACATTTTGTTTAATAATTTCTTCTAAATCAACCTCTTTGCTTATAGGCATAAAGCATCTCCCAATCTTGAAAGTCCCGAGATAGACTTACTCTCAGGATAATAATCAAAAATCGACTTTTTATATAACTGAGATTCTGCTATTTTAGCATCTTGCCCAATCTCATAAAGATCATATCCAAAAGTTTTAAATTGCCTTAAATGTATATTATGTCGCTTAAAACTTTTATTAAGCATATTGCAAATAATCTTCTCATGTTTAACCTTTTTTCTATAAGATTTTAACAAAGAATCAAACTCTTCCTTAAAAATATTAATTCCTTCAAGACTTAAAAATTCTGGGGTCAATGGGGTAACAACTTCACACATTGCAAGAATAATTCTTCGTTCCCAAAGTTCAAAACTAGGAGATAAATCGAAAATAGCAAATTCAAATCCTAATTTTTCTAATTCTAAACAAAAATCATCTATCAAATATGGAAAATCCTGCAATTCATGCTGCACATCTCTTCTAAAAGTTCCACTCGGCACACATGGCAAAATATAAAAATTTTTTTGTATTTGCTTTAATACTTGATCTATATCTACCTTCTTCAAAAGACAATCTTTAATATCTAACCTAAGAACTTCATGATTAAGAAACCATGTAGAAGAACTTCCTTGCTGTATATCACAATCAACTAATACAACTTTTTTTAGTTTAGACAAATAGCTTGCTATATTACCACTTAAGGTGGTTTTGCCAACACCACCTTTTTGAATATGAAATGCTATTTTTTTCATATGCAAACTTCCTTTACATTATTTTATATCATATATTAATTATTTTATATCATATATTAATTATTTTATATCATATATTAATTATTTTATATCATATATTAATTATTTTATATCATATATTAATTATTTTATATCATATATTAATTATTTTATATCATATATTAATTATTTTATATCATATATTAATTATTTTATATCATATATTAATTATTTTATATCATATATTAATTATTTTATATCATATATTAATTATTTTATATCATATATTAATTATTTTATATCATATATTAATTATTTTATATCATATATTAATTATCTCAATGAATCAGAAATCGGACATGGTTTAGAAAACTATTAAAAATAAAAGCTTCGATTATTTTAATAGCAAAATTTATTAATAACCTCTTAAAGAGAAATTAAATAAATAAAAAGTCCTAAGAAATTTCTCTCTTAAAGACTTTTTATAAATGGTTAAAGGTTAAAGATAAGTTAAAATTTACAACAATTTAGAAAAAAAACAAAATTAAAAATATTTTTTTATTTATATTGCATATAAATTGATATTGAATATTAATTGATATACAATACTATATTGTAGTATATAAATTATAATAATATGTTTTTGAAGGATAAAAATGCAAAAAGAAATACCAAGAAACTATAATGAATATGCAATTGGGGGCATAAAAGGAACTTTCTTTGGGAATTCCCAATATGAAGCTAACTATCGAGCAAAAATAAATGGCTTTATAATCGACTTTTTCAAAATTCCAATAAGTTTAAAGAAAAAATATGAACTTAATATTAAAGCCCTTAGTGATCCTAATTTTTCATCCACCAATATTGCAATGAATTGCATAAATACTTTTAAACTTATAGTTGACATTGTTAATATGCAAACTGGGGAAAATTACGATTACGACACATTTATCATAAAAACAGAAACGGAAAAAATGCTTAAATATGGAACAAAAATAATTGCCGCACTAGCAAGACACTTCGACGAACAAAACAGAACTAACTTCAATGAGAGCTACTATGAATGGGAAAAAGGCTGGATAGATAAAAAATGGATAAATTATGAACCAACCGAAGCGGAAATTAAAGAGATTCAAACAATGAATCAAAAATTAAACCCTTTGAAGCTTAACAACGAAGGAAAAGCCCCTAATAAAGGACAAATAAAACTCTTAAAAGCCATCAATAAAATTGAAAATCAACCACAACAACAAAATGCTAAAACAAACAATACAGCCAAAAAATTAAAAGGAAATCGTAGAAAAGAAGTTAAAATTTAACATTTTGCTTAAAAAACCAAATTTTATTTATTATTATTAAATAATATTTACAAAATTAAAAAAATAAAATATTATATATATAAGGTAGAAAACGATCTACCAATAGTCCCCAACACCCCTATTAATCCTCTCCAAATAAGATTAGGGGTAGGGACTTCTTTTTTGCTAAAAATTAAAACATTCAACGCCTAGACCAATAAGTTTATAGCAAATAGAAAAAATGAAAATCTAAAAAGCATAAATTAACTAAAAATTTAATTTCTATTAAGTGAATATGGGGTATAAAATTACAACAAGATGTCTAAGATTTAATCAAACTTAACAATAAATAAAATTTCAACTTGAATAATCTTTGATTTTTTCTACAAAAAAAGAATTCTTTAAAAAAATTTTCAAAATACCTGGTAATACTCAATTATTGAACTAATAATTGAGTATTAAATATTCTCCTTTTTTAAAATTAAAAGAATTTATTATCAATATTTACTTCATACCATACATTCTTTTAAATAAACCTCTTATCTTTAAGAGGTTTTCTTTTATATAGAGGAAATCAAATAAAAACCACTTATATATCTAAAATTTTTCTAAATTTCATACTTAATAGATAAAAACGGTTTACTAAAATCATTCAAGACTGCTATCATATAATAAGTTACATGATAAAAAGCAAAACTTTTATATTCTTAATGTTTTTGATTCAAAATTTAGCAATATATGCTCAGAACACAAACTATGAATTTAAACAAATTAAAATTAAAAATATAAAAGGAATATTTATTAATTATAAAGTCTATCTAACAGAAAATTTAGCAATTGACAATGTAAAAACCTTAAACCATGTTTCTACATTTAAAATCAATCTTGTTGTTGACAAAAAAATTGCAGCTTCTATTAAAAATGAACAAGATGTAATTAGAGCTGGAAATGAATGTGGAATATTTTTGGAATTCCAAATCAATAACCACACATATTATGCCAAATTTTCATCAATAAAATATATTTTAAAAGCAATTGAAAGTTTTACCAAAATCAAAAATACAATCAATAATTTAGAAATTAAAAACCTTGACGGCAATGGAATTTTTTTATACAAAAATGGTCTATCATACAATTTAAAAACAGATTTTCAAGAAACAGCAATATTTGTAAATTTTCTTGGCTTCAAAGATAATACCGGAAGGCCTTACTTCATCTTTTACTATGATAATATAGATAATAAAGATAAAAATTTAAAAACAATCTTAATTTCCTTTGAAGAGTTCCATAATGGAATAAGAGAAGGACTATTCTTACTGAGAAATGAAAAAGCCATACTAGAATTCATCAACCTTTCAAAAGATTAACCATAATGGGCAATATAAAAACAATATTATCACAAATTAATATCAAAAAACTTATTTATACTAAGTACTCTTAATTTATTCCTTCCTAGTAAATAATCATTTAACTTGGGCTTAAAAATTATTCAAACTAAAGTCAACTCGCACCAAGTTCTTTAACTTTTAAATTAAAATCGTCCAAAAACTTTTTAAACAAGATCTTGCTAAAACTTACAACAACATCATTCCTAAAAGCATAAATTCTAAATGCCGCTATATTATCATTCCCCAAAGCAACAAATTTCATAAATTCGCTTTCTGAAATATTAAATTTATAAATTTCTACCTTAATATTTTTTTCAGTAATCACCGTTGTATAATCATAAGGAAAATATGAATCATAAAAATCATTATAATAAACAATGCGTTTACTGTTCTCTGAAACCAACTCCCCTTTAGACTCAAATCTAGTGTCCGTGATGATCTTTTCAAGCTTTATTTGACTAGAATTTCTAGCCTCAACTTTAACCAAAATAAAATATTCCCTTTTATCTTTTAACTTATCATATCTAATAGAAATTACAGACTTAAATATTCCATCTCTAGAATAATTTACCCCAACATCATATTGTGAATCTAGTACTTGAGAAAACCTATCATAAGCTATTTGATAAGTTTGACAAGAAATTAAAAAAAATACCAAAATAAAATTTTTTACAACAAACTTTACATTCATTAAAATCCCCTTTAGTTTATCTTATATTTATTTTTAAAAAATTTCTCAAAATCAGAAAATTAAATAATATAATAAATTCAAATAAGAACATCCTCATTTTACAGCTTGAATTAAAATTAAAAAACTATTATTATTAGGTGTTGTTCTAACAAAAACCAATTTAAAAGATTAGATCATGTCTAATCCCAATTTATATAAATTTCAAAGTGCATCTATAGGAGAAATCGTGTATACTGACCCAAGGTCAATTATTAATACTTACTTTGTAAAAAATAAAAAAATATTCATTATCAACCCCATAGCTTTTAAATTTGAACTTAATTTTGAAAAAACTATTAAAACAAATTCAAAAGAAACTGTATTACTAAAAACATTTAAAGGTGGAATTATTAGCTTAAAATTAAGGTCAAATGAATTTTCTAAATTACCAACAGATATTCTAAAGGGAAAACTTGAATTTTATATTAACTATGTAAGTGAAGAAAAACTTAAAATAGTTAACGATATGATGGTAGTAAAAGTTTATACAATTGATTTAAAAGCTAGCAATAAAGATGAAATTTATCAAATCGGACTTAAAATACTTGGCTCTATTTATAGAAAAGAAAATATAGAAAATGCGTTTATTCCTATTATAAAGAATAATAATACTTACCTTTTTGAGAATAAAGCAAACAACCAAAAAGTTAATTTACTCTTAAAAGGGATCAACCAGATCATTGAACTTCCTTTTTTAACAAAAATCAGCTATTCAAATATAAAAATTATCAATAACGCCGATATAAAAACTAATGAAAATTTAAATGTAAACATTAAAACAACAAATAAAATGTTGTTAAATCTGAGCACAAAAATCTACGAAGAACTAATCTTAACAAATTCAAATCAAATAAAAACTATCAACAACAAACAAAAAATTCTAAAAACGTTAAGATCTTTTATTGAAAATGAAAACGGATTAGGGGGCAAAATAAGATTACTCTTCTTAGAAAAAACAAATTTTTTGACTAAAAATTTACACTCAAATAACTTAGACTTTATCTTAAATGACATCAATATTATACAAGAAAATAGCTGCATCAGAATTGATATCACTTTATTAGAGGACAAAATTGAAAAAAAATACTTAAACCAAACCACAAGTATAAGCCCATTTCTTAAAAATATAAACTTATTGTAAATTTTTTTAGGTCAGACAAATTGCCATAATAAGCTTCATTCACATAATCTAACAACTCTTAGCAAGCGCTCTATCAAAAGTTTTATTCAACATATAACCCAACTCCTTGAAACTAACACACAATCTATAATAAAATGAAATTAATGAGGTATTTATGTTAAGTATTAACGGTGTAAGACTTTATTCTTTAAAAGAATTCCAAAATATATTAGAAGATTCTTATAATCTTTCAATTAGCAAAAATACTATATCTAAAAAATCAAAAATTTTAAAATGTGCAATCCATGTAGACAACCGTCCTTACCTTTTAGAAGATTTTTGTACATACTTTCTAATGGACTTTAGAAGGCCCAAACCTATAACAAATAGCATGAAAGAAACAATTCAATTAAGAATTGAGCAAGCAAAAAAAATAATGACCCGAAAATCTACAAAACATGAAATACAAATTGTTTCTAACAACATGGGTCATATCTTATAATCCATCATATTGACATTTTAAAAACATTGTTATAGAATGTGATGAAAAGCTAATTATTTTGCTTGTAATGCAGTAAAAACTTAGAGTGCAAGCAAAATAATTGGAAAAGCTTCTGAAACTACAACAAATTTCACTTCAGAAGCCAGGATAAGATAATGATAATAAAAATAGAAAATAATGTCAACAAAAATTTTAACAATCTCATAACATTAGAAGAGCTTCTAAAACACAACCAAAAAAACACAAACTCTAATTTAATAGAACTAAAGTGCTCAAGACTAAAATCATATTTAACTAAAAAAAGAGCCATATATCAAAGAATGCTAAAAGTATGCTGGGCAATTGAACTTAAAAACAAAGAATACTATAAATCTAACAAACTTAAAACATATTCCACAATGGAAATATACAATATAGTTAACAAATGCCTTGCAAAAGATAATCAAAAAATATCAATCAGGACCTTAGAATATGATATATCATTTTTAAATCAAATACTATTAATAACAACCCAACTAAAGCATTTGGGGAAAGATAATGGAAGCTTTGCATTTTATATACAAAATAAAAATCTTTGGGAGCACCGTTTTAAAGTTATTCAAGAAGCAATTAATGAAGAAATTTTAGAATATGTAAAAGATAAAAAAATAGTATCTGATTTTTATAAAGAAATTGAAAATACTATGATAAAGAATAATACAAAAACTAAAAGCTCATCTGCAGATGAATCAATTGCAGATGTTATACCTAAAGGTATAAAAGATAAAGATAAGATAAAGAATTCTATAAGAAAAAAAATTGAAAAATTTTCTTACAAAGAATATATCACGAGCAAACTAATAAGAGTCCATAAAATAGAAAAACTTCAAATAACAAAAATACTAAAAATAAGCAATAATGAGAAAACTTATATAAACGCATTAAGAAACTTAAAATCAGCAATAGAAAAATACGAAAAAGAATATAGAATTGAAGATATTTCAAATCACTTCGTAAAAGAGTTTAAAAACAAATACAGCAAAAAAATATGGATGATGAACGGAAAAACAGATAAAATAAATGATTTTAATGAAATTTGGGAAACAAGATTTAAAAAAAGATTTTCAAACAAAAAGCTAATAGAAAATTATTACAATAATTATATAAAAAGCGAAAAAAATATTCCTAATCATGAGAAAAGAATAAATGTGTCTTTTTCCAATAACAAGGGCTTTAAAAAAATAAACAAAATTAAAATCAATTAAAAATTATTCATCTTCATAAAAATAAACAACAGTGAATTTTTTTAAAAAAAGTAAAAGAATATATTAAAATTCGATTTAAAAAACTAAAACTTATTGTTAACAGGAATGAAATAAATAGTATTATAGGTGTTTTTAGTTTTGCACTTCAAGCAATCAAAAACATAATTCACTTAAAAAAAAGCAAGGGCACTAACAATTTTATATTAATGAGCTTCTGAATCAACATACCAAATTGTTACATATAGACTTTTTATTGGTTGCCGTAATAATAAAATTAATGAAATAATATCTATTCTTAGAGAGTTTAATGAGTAAATTCAATATCCAAATTGTGCTTGTCAATAAAATTTTTAATGTAAACTTTAGTTCTATATAAATTTTGATTTTATAATCATATCCTTTGAAGAAAAATTAAAAGAAGAAAAAGCTAAATATAGATAAGATGAAGATTTAAAAAGATGAATTATCTTGAAAGGCAAGCAAAAATAAATTTTAAAAGTTACAAATCAAATATATAAAATAACTAAAGAAATTGATGCTATTAAAGCAAAAAATGAAACATGGGGGAAAGAGGGGAGAATATGAAGTTACAGGTTTATATATGATGATATTGCCAATTCTGTAAGCAGGCGCACTTTTATGAAATGAATGGAGAAGGCAATAAACTTATAATGAAGCACAAGCCTTATTTTTTGATTTAGGAGATACTAGAAGATCGTGAAGAAAAAAAGTATATAATGATGACAATAATAAAGATATTGTAAAGGTTAGTGATACGAATAATGATTTATCTAAATTTAGATATTCTTTAAGTTATTTTAAAGAATATCTTGAAAATAGTACAAATTATTAAAAAATTTATAAGCTATAAAATATTTAATTTATGATAGCAGTGATGATTGTAATTAATAATTTATTAAGATTATTTATATAAAACGTTCTAACTTTTTGATATTTATTATTGTTTTTTTGTATACTACTTGCTTTTGCAATGAAAAAAATGCAAAAAAAGCAGCAACAGAAAATAAGGATAATGATTAAAATAATACGGATTTTTCTTTTGATCTAAGCGATAAGAGCAAAAATGATAAAAAATATGCACTTACTATAATGAGAAAAAAACGGCATATTTACAAAAATTCTTATAATAAGGAGATTAAATAGATAAATTGATAAAATCAATTACGAAACTGCTATAAGAAGTTAAAAAATTTAAAGCAAAAACATATATTATAAGTATCGTTAATGATAATTATCAATTATATAATATTAATAAAGCTTATGAAAAATAAATTGTGTGTAGGAAATCTGCCAACAAAGAATGTTTATTGGGCCTTGATAAAGAAAATAACAATACTAAAAACTTTATATAAATATAGGTGAAAATTAAAGGCTTTTGCAATTATATTATAGATATAGCATTCTTCTTTTGTTTTGGATGGAATTAATCATTTTATCTTCCAAGATGAACAGGTTTTACTATAAGAATTTGAATAATTAGATACTCTAGAAGAATAAAAAAGATTTCTATCATTATTATCATCTTTAATTTTAGAGCTTTTAAGCTCGATAGACTTTTTTTTGCTTGAGCATTTGTAATCTAAATTATCATCCATTTTGTTTTGATCGTTATTTATTGATAAATCACAACCTAATACTAATAAGAATGCCGACATTATAAATAGTAATGAAATAATAAATTTTTTATTCATAAATCCCTTTCTTCTCCTATTTTAATAATTAAAATTTACTTTTCAAAAACCACAAAGCAATATAAGTAAATATACTTTAAGAGTTAATTGGCAAACTCTATCTTAGCATATAAAACCAATTCTATTTTTTATGAAACACAAGTAGCTCAAATTTATATTTATTTTTTCATTTTTTAACTATAGAAATTATATTCTAAATTGATCATTTTTTAAATAAGCAATATTTTTTGTTTGCTAAGTTATTGATTTTGATTAAGAATGACATAAATGGGTAGCAAATCCAAGTTTTAACTTTTAGAATTTCTATTATGTGTATTAAACATTTACAAATTTAAAAGCTGCCTTTTAAATTTAAGTAATACGAGGTGGACTTGCGTTAGTTGTAATATTTTGTATGATAGAGATATAAATTCATCTCTAAATTTTAAGGCTTCTTATTACAAAGAAATAAAAGCCAAGGCAGAAGCTGTCTGAAATAAAGCTTTGCCGGATCATGTTGTGCTAATAGATTGCCGTTCTTTTAGAACCCAAAAAGCCATTATAGAAAGATACAAAAAGCTATTTTTATAATCTTTGACTTAAAAATAATAACGCACTATTTAATATGTATTAATGAGCAACTACAAAAACCAGTTGGAAAGTAGGTGTTGATAGTGATAAATAAGGGGGAACCCCTAAAATAATGAAAATTGCTCAAGCTTTAAAATTAAAAGAGATTGGAGGATAAATTTAAGATATTTGTTAAAGAGCAAAATAGAGTAAACAGGTGGCAAAATGTTTTTTAAAGCGTATCGTGAAGATGAAAAAAATTAAGAAATTAAAAGATAAAGAAAGGGGAAAAGAGAAAAACTTGAAAAAGAATTTAAAAGAGTTTTTAATTCTTTAAAACAAAAAATATAGAGAATAAAAAAATTAAAAGATGATAAAAAGAGCTTTGAATAGCTTAAGAAGCAAGTGTATGTGTGGTGGTATGTAATTTCTAGTTGAACAAAAAAGGGCAGAAACATTTAAGAATTGCTAATGCAATAAAAAGAAGGAGCTATGAAAGAAAAATTTTCAATAAAAATTGTATATTAGAAACATTAATTATATTAAGAAATAAAAAAATTTAAACAATAAAAAGTTAAAGCAAAATCCAATAAAACTACAAAGAATTTAGCTTTAAAAAACAAGAAGATTACGATTTTTATGAAAAAATATCAAAAAAATTATGAAAGAATGCAAAAAAAACTAAGAGAAAAATAAGAAGGAGATATTATAAATTATTTGGTTTATGATGTTTGCAAAATAGGAAATATAGTTTGGAATTTTTAACAAAAGAATAACAAGGAATTCTCCATTTACAATTTCTCCGAAATTTAGGTGGAGATGAGTTTATTAATAAAATAGATTCATTTTGACTCTGAACATACTTTTTGATGATATCAAAAGAGGTTCTTCTAGTAGAAATAAGAAGGTGGCTTCTAGATCAAAAATAAGGTTTCCAGCAATACTTATTTAAATAAGTAAAATATTTTTTTCTTATAGGTCTTGAAAATACTGTTTTTAGATTCTATCTAAATTTAGAAGATTGAGTATTGAGAGTAAATTCTAGTATCAATGAACAGGATCCTTATTATGGTTGGATTTATTGGGGGCTTCTTTTCTATAAAGAACATATATTAACTATTATATTATTTAAATATAGAGTGGTTGATTGGAGAAAGAATTCCTGCTGCAATTCTTTAAAAAGTATTAATTTTTTTACTTGCATTAAGGCTTTCTTTCAAACGCTTTTTTACATTATCTATTTTAGTGTTTACACTATCTATTTTTTCATTAAGTTCATTCTTTTTAAAAACTTCAAACAAAATTGAAATTTTATTTATTGTGTTAATAGTAATAAAATATTAAAGAAATTAATTATTTTAGGATTGATTCACTTTTTTATGATTAACCCTTTGATTTGTTATATAATTTTTTGAACCGCCAATTATTAAAAATGAAATTATCAAAATCGTAATTAATTTTTATATTAATTACTTTTAAAGTATATACCATGAATAATATTAATCTAATCTATTGTTAACCGCTAGTATTAAATTAAAGAGTATAAAAATAATAATTTGCTTATTGCTAGTATTTAATCACAATATTGTCTTTTGAATTTATTAATAATTTAAAAACAGCGCCCTTAAGACTTATACAAAAAATATTTTATCTATTTAAATAGTTATTATTGCAAATTTTATTTTATTATAAAAATAATTGTGTTATTTCCAATGTATGGGTTTATAAAGGTATCATAGAAGCATATTTATATTATTTAACAGGGTTATATCTGCCTAAAGTTTATGTAAATTATAGGCATGAAAAATTCTTCGTAATCTTTAGTTAAAACGTTAAGTTGATTTTTTATTGAGGATGGTTTTCGCATTATGACAATTTCAATACATAACTTAAAGGTTATGTATTGAAGATATGTCATTTTTTAGCTTTTCTGCTTCTTCGCGTTTTTCTAGCAGTTGTTTGAAAAGTGTGTTTGCATGAAATTCAAGCTTAGTGTTATCTTTTTTTATAATATTTTCATTATTTTGATAATATAATAAAAGTTGGTTTAACATTTCTGAGATGCTTGCTTTGATAGATAATAATTTTTCAAACGAATTTTTAAGATTTTCTAAATCTGAAATTTCTAGTTTGTCTAAAGTATCTTTTTTGGGATATAAGCTAACAATCACTTCGTCGAGAATGCTCCCAAATCCTCTAAGGGTGTTGAATAGTCCTTGTGTTTGATTTGATAGCATTATAATTTCTGATAATTTCTTTAATTTACTAATATCAATATCATTTAAGGCGCAATAAGTTAATTTTCTATAGTTTTTGGATCTTTCAGTATTAGCTGCTGCCGTTTCAGATGAGCCTTGCCAAAACAATTCTTTGAAAGCCGCTATTTTATATTGGTCCGAAGGTTCTTCTTCTATTTTTTTTACATATTTTTTTCTGTCCTCGTTAGCTTTTTCTATTAAATTTTTTAAATCTTCAAGTAGTGTATTTTTTATTTTTTTATTAGGATCTTCTTTTTGATTTTGGCCTATTTCTTGATTTGATTTTGCTTCTTGATTTTGATCTACTTCTTGATTTGGCTTTGCTTCTGTTGTAGGTGTTAATCCCTTTTTGGATTTTAGTCTTTTTCTATTGGATCTTAGTCCTTTTTTACTAGATTGATGCTTTATATCTTTTTGATTGGTGTTAAAATCTGGATTGCAAGCATTTAAAAATAGAAAAACTAAGATGCTTGCAATTATATTATATTTCATAAATATTCTCCTTAATTAAAATCTAATATTCAATATAATTCAATATTAATATAATTCAATATTTATTATATTTCAATATTTATTATCATATTGAAATATAATAAATATGTATTATTGGAATAATCATAATAATATTTTAATTAAGAGAAGTTTTATAGTGATTTTAGTTTTTTATAAAATCTATTTTGATGGATTTTTATCCAATTTGTTTATTTAAATAATATTATTATTGCAAATTTTATTTTATTACAAAAACGATTGTGTTATTTCCAATGTATGGGTTTCTAAAGGTATCATAGAAGCATGTTTATATTATTTAACAGGTTTATTTCTACCTAAAGTTTATGTAAATTATAGGCATAAAAAATTCTTTGTAATTTTTAGTTAAAACGTCAAGCCTGTCTTTTATTGAAGATAGTTTTTGCATTATGACAATCTCAATACATAACTTAAAGGTTATGTATTGAGAATATATCATTTTTTAGCTTTTCTGCTTCTTCGCATTTTTCTAGCATTTGTTTGAAAATTGTATATATATGAAATTCAAGTTCAGTGCTATCTTTTTTTATAGAATTTTTATCATTTTGATAATCTAATAAAAGTTGGTTTAACATTTCTGAGATGCTTGCTTTTATAGATAATAATTTTTCAAACGAATTTTTAAGATTTTCTAAATCTGAAATTTCTAGTTTGTCTAGAGCATCTTTTTTGGGATATAAGCGAACAATTACTTCGTCGAGAATGCCCCCAAATCCTCTAAGGGTATTGAATAGTCCTTGTGTTTGATTTGATAGCATTATAATTTCTGATAATTTCTTTAATTCACTAATATCAATATCATTTAAGGTGCAATAAGTCGATTTTCTATAGTTTTTGGATCTTTCAGTATTAGTTGCTACCGTTTCAGATGAGCCTTGCCAAAATAATTCTTTGAAAGCTTCTATTCCATATTGGTCCGAAGGTTCTTCTTCTATTTTTTTTACATATTTTTTTCTATCTTTGTTAGCTGTTTCTATTAAATTTCTTAAATCATCAAGCAGTGTGTTTTTTGCGCTATGATTAGGATCTTTTTCTTGAGTTAGGGTTACTTCTTGATTTGGGGTTACTTCTTGATTTGGGGTTACTTCTTGATTTGGGGTTACTTCTTGATTTGGGGTTACTTCTTGATTTGGGGTTACTTCTTGATTTGGGGTTACTTCTTGATTTGGGGTTACTTCTTGATTTGGGGTTACTTCTGTTTTAGGTGTTAATCCCTTTTTGGATTTTAGTCTTTTTCTATTAGATCTTAGTTCTTTTTTACTAGATTGATGCTTTATATCTTTTTGATTGGTGTTAAAATCTGGATTGCAAGCATTTAAAAGTAGAAAAACTAAGATGCTTGCAATTATATTATATTTCATAAATATTCTCCTTAATTAAAATCTAATATTCAATATAATGCAATATCAATATAATTCAATATTGAATACAATATAATATTGTGTTCAATATTGAATATTAAAATAATCATAATAATATGTTCATTGCAAGAAGTTTTATAGTATTTTGAGCTTTTTGAAAATTTATTTTTATATATTTTTTATCAAATTTGTTTATTTAAATAATGGTATGTATTATCTATGAATAGATTTTTGATGATTATTGTCTTAAAGATTTAAAAACTTTTGAAGTTGTAAATAATTTATAGAGTATTTTAAGGGATTATAGAATGGTTCTGCGAAGTAAATAGCCAAATAAAAATCTTTCTATAAATAAATTAATATTACACTAACATGGTAGTTGAATTTTTATTTAGCTATTTAAATTTTTAAACTTTTGCTATCATCTTTTTTAAAAAGATTAAATAATAGTTTTTGATATTTTTATTCTATTCTTGAGATAAGAATTATTAGAATAATGCATAACTATTTTGTAAAAACTATGTTAAGAAAAGATAAATTGAAGAAAATTGAGAATTTTTATCGCAACATTATTGGTTGATTTTAAAAATGTGTTGTTATTTAAGCTTTAATTTATTATTTTATAAGTGAATAAATTATGGAATCGCTGTGTTGACAATTAATATTGCTGAAGGAAAAAATATGTAAAGAGTTCCTTCAATTAGGAAAGAATGGAGCAACTAATTAACGAAAGATTTGTTAGAAAATATTATCGCAATGAGCTTACATATAGAGATTTAGAAAAACAATTTGGGATAAAGTTTGATGATCTTTTTAAGATTGACAGTGTAGAAAAGAATTTACAAAGGGGGTTATCTAATTTGGACGCTAAGATAGATGCTTTTGAAAGTTAAGATTGATAAGGAAGGACTTGCAAAAAGACATATCCAATTTGGCACAAAATCTTAAACTAGATTTTGACGAAAAGCTACAAAGAATTTTCCACTCCAACTAATTAAGCAAAAAATTTTAGATATAATTTGTTTTTGTAATTTACTAGTGTTTTTGTAGATCCCTAGATTCCTTGGGGTTTGCAATAATGTATCGTTTTAGATTATGCAAATTTTTACAAAATTCATTTTAAGTAAAAAAAATTTGAAATCAAATTTATAATAGTAGATGTAAGTTCGTTAGAGCTGTTTCGGTAATAATTTAGATTGCATTGATTGAACTTTGGAAGCGAAAATGACTTAATGTAGTTAAGTTGCGGTATAGATGCAATATGCAAGGTGTTAACTAAAAAGATGTTTTGTGAATTAGAGTTTTAGTTGATTTTATGCGGTGCTTCTTTAGGCTTGATAATCGAAGAGTAAGCAATTTTTCATTTGCTTGGTAGTAATCCCCAAAATATATTTTTCGTCATACAATTAATTTGACATGCATTGAATAGTTAGCAATTTATTTTTGTTTAAATTTTCAATACATCTGGAAATTTTTATTAGAGCAAATTAGAGAATATTCTTGAATTTGCAAACTATTGTCCAACGTATAAGAAAGTATATCAGATTTGAAATTGTATGGAGTTTTGATATTTAGACTTTTAAGATGAAATAATGAAATTCTATAAAACATAATAATTTCAAGCAATTTGTGAGTAGTGCTAGAAGAATCGATAAGATGTTCACTAATTAGAATGAATCCATTGGGATTAATCTTAAAATTTTTTTGTTTAGTAGACTTGAGTTTGAAAAAAAGTTGAATAAAAACCTGTGAACATTATATGCTTTTTATAAAATTTATAAAAAATCCTAAAAATTTGAATCTCAAATTTTTAGGTTAAAGTTTGGGATTCTTGAAAAATTCAGGTTAAGTTCTTATTCTTCAGAGTTAAAGCTTTATCTTTTTAGACTAAATATTAATTTATTAGGGCTAATCTTTAGAGCTAAAATATATATACTATTTAAAAATTATAT